>NZ_LFJB01000034.1:0-111496 GCF_006658625.1 Bradyrhizobium sp. UNPF46 | reverse complement strand
CCGGGATGTCCTGGCTACACCTGTATGCCGCTGTGCAGCTTCTTGTTACGCAGGATTCGCACAGTGGACCGCGGGTGCCAGCCGGCACCCGGTCTTCCCTGCGCCCTCTCCATTCAAGAGGGCGAAGAGACCAAGCAAAACTCGGGCGAGATGCGCCGCGAGGCTGATCAATCATGTGTATCGATGAACAACGGTCTCGTGCCCCGGACGCAGCGCAGCGCCTCTTTAGCGGTGCGCTGCAGAGCCGGGGCCCATGCGGCAACGCGTGCTGTGGCCCCGCTGGGTCCCGGCTCTGCGCAGCAGCGTAAGAACGCTGCAGCGCGTCCGGGACACGAGATTGCTGCTACACCGGCTTGCCCGTATACGGCATCGACGCCGTCAGGCCGCCATCAACCGGGAAGGCCTGCCCATTCACATACGAGGCTTCGTCGCTCGCCAAGAACAATCCCATCGCCGCGAGCTCGTGCGGCTGTCCGGGGCGCTTCAGCGGATTGAGCTGGCCGATCTTGTCCTGGGTGCCGCGCTCCTTGGCGCGGTCGAAGATCGGCTTGGTCATGCCGGTCTCGATCAGGCCCGGGCACACCGCGTTGATGCGCACGCCGGTGCCGGTGAGCGAATACGCGGTGGTCTGCACCAGGCTGATCACGCCGGCCTTGCTCGCGGCATAGGGATGTCCGCTGGCACCGGCCTTGAGACCCGCGACGGAGGCGGTCAGCACGATGGCGCCGGACTGCTGCTTCACCATGTGGGGCATCGCGTGCTTCACCGCGAGGAACGGCCCGATCAGATTGATGCGCAAGATCTCCTGCCAATGTTCCACGGTCTGCTCGGGAATTGGAACAAGGCCGCCGGAGATGCCGGCATTGGCCCAGATCACGTCGAGTCGGCCATGTGTTGCGACGGCCTTCTCGATCACGGCGATGACGTCCTTTTCGGAGCCCGCATCGGCGATCATGGCTTCCGCGACGCCGCCGGCTTTTTTGATCTCTTCGACCGTCTCCTTCACCGCCTCGGTGCGATCGACCGCGATCAGCCTTGCGCCCTCCCTGGTGAACAGCAGCGCAGCCGCACGGCCGATGCCGCTGCCGGCGCCGGTGATGATGACGGATTTGCCTTGCAGACGGCCCATGCGTTTCTCCCTGTGGTGCCTCGCGCGACGCTTGCCGCGCGACGGAATTTCAAACAAGATTTCAAACGGTAAAGTGTCTTGAGACACGTTGCCTCCTGACGTACAGCGACATCAAACGGGATGGAAGGGTTTCGATGGCAGGCGCAGACAAGCCCAATGTGGTCACGACGCGGTGGTGGTGGGTCCGTCACGCGCCTGTGCGCAACGATGGCGGCAACATCTACGGGCAGAGCGATCTCGCCTGCGACACCAGCGACACCTACGTGTTCAATGCCGTTGCCAAGGTGCTGCCACGCAAGGCGGTCTGGTATTCGAGCAATCTGATGCGCACGCACCAGACCGCGGAAGCGATCTGGGCGGCCGGCTACCCGAAGCCTGCGTCGATGCCATGGGAAGCAGATCTCGCCGAGCAGAATCTCGGGAAGTGGCAGGGCATGAACCGCGCCGCATTCATCGCGAGCCGCCCCGTCGGCTCGAGCTGGTTTGCCGACATCAACGAGCCCGCGCCCGGCGGCGAAAGCTTCATGGATCTCTACAACCGCACGCGCCGCACCATCGAGCGCATCAACGGCGAGGCTGGTGGGCAGGACATCATCGCGGTCGCGCATGGCGGCACCATCAAGGCGGCGATCGGCCTCGCGCTCGACGGCCAGATCGAGCGGGCGCTGTCCTTCGACATCGACAATTGCTCGATCACGCGGCTCGATTATTTCGCAAGCCCTGAGCGCTCGGTCTGGCGGTTGCCGATGGTGAATCAGCAGCCCTGGATCGCGGACGATGCGCACGCGGCGATGCATCAGCTGGCCGGTCCGGAAGTCAAGAAGCTCGCCTGAGTAGCTCGCCATTCCGCGTTCGATGCTCTGCATCGCTCCGGAACATTAAAGATCAATCTGGGAGGAACACATGACCTTGTTCGACATGAAGGGGAAAGTCGCCGTCATCACGGGATCGACGCGCGGTATCGGGCTTGCGATCGCCGAGCGCATGGCCGAGCACGGCGCCAAGGTCGTGATCTCCTCGCGCAAGGCCGACGTCTGCGAGCAGGTCGCCAAGGGCATCAACGACAAGTTTGGCAAGGGCACCGCGGTCGCGATCGCCGCGAACATCTCCTCGAAGGAGAACCTGCAAAATCTCGTCGACGAGAGCAACCGCGCCTTCGGCAAGATCGACGTGCTGGTCTGCAACGCCGCCTCGAACCCGTATTACGGCCCGCTCGCCGGCATCTCCGACGATCAGTTCCGGAAGATCCTGGACAACAACATCGTCGCCAACAACTGGCTGATCTCGATGGTGGTGCCGCAGATGATCGAGCGCAAGGACGGCTCCATCATCATCGTCTCCTCGATCGGCGGCCTCAAGGGCTCGACCATCCTCGGCGCCTACGCGATCTCGAAGGCCGCCGACATGCAGCTCGCGCGCAACCTGGCTTGCGAATACGGCAAGCACAACATCCGCGTGAACTGCATCGCGCCCGGCCTGATCAAGACCGACTTTGCCAAGGCGCTGTGGGACAATCCGGAGAATCTGAAGGCCTCGACCGCGCGCTCGCCGCTCTTGCGCATCGGTATCCCCGACGAGATCGCAGGCGCGGCCGTGTTCCTGGGCTCGAAGGCCGGCGACTTCATGACCGGCCAGACCATGGTGATCGACGGCGGCGCGACGATCAGTTGATGGTCGCTCTCGTGTCCCGGACGCGGCGCAGCACGAAGTGCTGCTCCGCAGAGCCGGGACCCAGAAGGCCAAGCACGAGATCGTAGAGATATGGGCCCCGGCTCAGCGCCGCACCGCTACGCGCTGCGTCGCGTCCGGGGCACGAGAGCGGAGACTACTCCACCGCCGCGTAAACCAGATCCCGCACCAGGGTCCGCGTGTAGTCGCGCTGGCCCGGGCCCTGGCTCATGAACACCGCGAACAGATCCTCCTTCGGATCGATCCAGAAGAACGTGCCGGCGATGCCGCTCCAGAAATACTGGCCGACGCTGCCGGGGAAGGGCGCGATGCCGGCCTCGCGGCGCACGGCGAAGCCGAGACCGAAGCCGTGGCCGGGCGCGAGCAGGGTGCCGTTGATCTGAACCTGCGGCCCGAGATGATCGGATGCCATCAGCTCCAGCGTCTTGCGGCCGATGATCCTGTTGCCGTCGAGCGTGCCGCCGTTGCGCAGCATCAGGCAGAAGCGGGCATAGTCCATCGTCGTCGAAACGAGACCGCCGCCGCCGGACTCCATCACCGGCTGCTCGAGCATGTTGAACAGCGCGACCTTGTCGCCGGTCCAGGGATCGGCCGCGAACGGCTCGGCGAGCCTGCCCGCGTTGGCCTCGCTGGTCGAGAAGCCGGTCTCGGCCATCTGCAGCGGTGCGAGCACGCGCTCGGTGAGGAACGTGCCGAGCGACTTGCCGCTGACGACTTCGATGATGCGGCCGAGGATGTCGGTGGAGCGGCTGTAGTTGAACTCCGCGCCGGGCTGGCAGACCAGCGGGAAGCTCGCCACCAATGCGGCATGCTCGGCATTGGTGATCTTGCGGCTGCGGACGCGGGAGTCCTGGTAGAGCTTGTGCACGGGGCCGTCGCCCTGATGCTCGTAGGTGAGCCCCGAGGTGTGGCGGAGCAGGTCCTGCACGGTCATCGGCCGCGACGGCGGCACCAGGTCCAGCTTGCCGTCCTTCACGATTCCGACCTGCTGGCTCGCAAATTCCGGGATGAATTTTGCGACGGCGTCGCTGAGCAGGAGGTGGCCGTCCTCGACCAGCGCCATGATGGCGACCGAGACGATCGGCTTGGTCATCGAGAAGATCCGGAAGATCGAATCCCGCGTCATCGGCGCGTCGGCCGCCGGGCTCTGCTTGCCGAGCGCCTCGAACCAGCCGACCTGGCCGCCTCTTGCCACCAGCACGGTGGCGCCGGGAATGGTTCCCTTGTCGATCTCGCGCTTGAAGGCGTCCGACATGGCCTGAAGCCGCGGCCGCGACAGCCCGAGCGTCTCCGGGCGGGCCTCCGGCAGTGGTGGGGTGGAGGCTGTGGAGGTGGCTATGGTGGCAGCTTGGGCGGTCATGGAGGCTCCCGGACTCTTGTTTTTGGTTGACCGGGAAAGTGTGGCTCAGGCGTCCTGAGAAGAACAGATGCATTCGGCGTGGTGACATCTGCAGCGGACGCTCAGCATTGGGCCTTGCGCACGGAAATACAATTCGGGGTAGACAATAGCGGACGAAACACCCTATCTCTGGCGCGGGCTGAACTTGGGACTACGAGGACAGGGGGCGTTCATTGAAAGTGCTGCTGGGGCTGGCGCGCATGGTCGCGCTGGGCGGGTTGCTTGTGCTTGCGGGCTGCGTAACCGCCAATAATTCCCTCTCGCAGAGCGACGTCGCCAGCATGAAGCTGGCTGGCGTTGCGGTCAGTTTTGCACCGGACGCACGCATCCAGTGGGAGGACGGTCTCCGCGCCTATGCGGACGCGAAGGCGGTCAGTCTGGAACAGGTGGCCACGATGGCCGACACCCCGGATGTCAAGGCCTTCGAGCAGGGCCTGCTGACGCCGCGGATCAAGGCCGGCGTCGAGCAGGTCCTGGCCGCCCGGCTGGCGGGCACGCGGCCGGTGCGGCTGGACATCCGGGTGAAGAGCCTGCTGTTCCCGTCGGCCATCCAGCGTGTCGTGATCGGCGGCCATCGCGGCATGATCGCGGACGCCAACCTCGTCGATGCCCGAACCGGCGCGCTGATCGTCGCCTATCCCGAGCTGAACGCATCGCTCTATACCGGGCAGGGGATCGTCGGGGCGGCGGTGCAGGCCGCTATCGACAATAACGCGACGCAAACCCCGGTGGACAAGGTGAGCGTGCGCTACGGGGAAATCTACCGGAACTGGCTGCTGAAGGATGGGGCCTAGCGCGAACTGCGCATATGGCGCTCGCTTCGCTCTTGCAATCCGGCCGCCCCCTGTGCTTGAAAGCGGCCTGATCCGAAGCGGCGACGCAAGGGTCTGTAGGAGTGTAGCTCAATTGGTAGAGCACCGGTCTCCAAAACCGGGGGTCGCAGGTTCGAGCCCTGCCACTCCTGCCAGTAAAATCAACCACTTAAGTCAGATGCTGGCAGGATAGGGACGGGGCGTCCCGCGGACGAATCGCCACGCGTGGGCCATCTCACCAAGTGTGAGCCTATCCGCTCCAAGTCCGGGGTCGGCAGAGGCCGGGCGGCGCCTAGCGCGCCGGGGCCCGCTCCGCATCGTCGGGAATTTGGCTGAGATCGACGTGCCGGATGGGAACACGGCGCAGCAGCGAGACGATGGTGCCGCCGAGCTCGAAATAGGTGCGCAGCCGCAGCGCGCGGGAGGAGCCCTTCAGCTCCGCATTCAGGCTCACGGGCACCTGGACATAGGTGAGGCCGAGCTGGAGCAGGGAGATCAGGGCGCAGATCTGATAGCCATAGCCGTCGGCCTTGACCGCGATCTGGCGCAGCCATTTCACGGGGTAGACGATCATGCTGTGGTAGTCGGACAGCCAGAAGCCGAACAGGCAGTTCAGGATGAACCGCAGCGAGTGCGACTGCAACGAGCGGTTGACCGAGCGGTCCGACTGGTTGTCGCGATAGGTAATGACGAGATCCGCGGCGCCCGCCGCCTTGAACATCCGGGCAATACCCTCGTTCTGAAAGGCGTGGTCGCCGGGAATGAGCGTGATGGCATCGAATTTCGCGCGCGAGAGGGCGTATTCGAAGCCGGCGCCGACACCGCGCCGCTCGGGGTTATGGTGCACGATGATGCGGGGCTCGCTGGCCGCGAACTCGTCCATGATCGCGCCGGTGGCATCGGTGCTGCCGTCGTCGATCAGGAAAATCTCGAAGTCGTCGAGCAGCTCGCGGGCGAGCGGCAGCACGCCGTCGATGGTGTCGGCGATCTTGTCCTGCTCGTTCAGTGCAGGGATGACGATCGTAAGCCGTTTTGCCGCCCTGGAAGGTGTCATTTCATGCCGCCCGCTGCAGGCCACTCTTTTACTGGTGGAACCCTGGCGCAACTCTAGGTCATCCGGGCTGAGCGAACAATAAGGGCCCCGCAGATATGCCCTGCACAACCAGCAGGAAACCGGCGATCTGTGTGTTTCCAGCAACTAGTCGGAGGAAAAATCGTAAAGACTGGTGTCGCCGATGCCGAAGGCGCGGCGCAACTGTCCGACGCGGCCTGCCATGGTCCGGCCCGCCGCTGTCGCGGCGAAGTGCGATCCGACCGGCTCGACCAGGCCGCTGTCGACCAGGCTTCCAATTCGTCCCTGGAACAGAGCTGGAACCTGCCGTTCGACGATGTCGGAAAGCGGAGCCTTCCGCTCGGACCGGCCGACGAGGCCAAGCAGAATGTCCAGCGAGACCGATTTGTACACAGCGCCAAAAGCGAAGACATAGCCCATGACGAAAAATCCGAAAATCGAAGCTGCGTCCCAATACTGAAATTGCGCGACGACCAAAACCCCGAGCATCACGCCGAGACCATGGGTGATGATCGCGGCGATCGCGAGCAGGGTCACGGGTGCAACGGTCCATCCGCGCGCGCGGGCCATCAGCTGCAAGGCGGGCGACAGCAGGGCGAAGGTGACGGCGGCGAGGAATCCGACAACGAAGGACATCGTGACCGCTCACCCGAGGCCGGTCGACAGACGAACGAATTTGACGAGACGCGCGACCGCCACGCCCTTCGTCGTCGGAGCCAGCTTGCCGTCTGCGATGGTCAACATCCCCGCGCCGACCAGGAGTTTCAGGCGATTGTGCGTGAATGTGCCGAGATCGCCGCCCTGCATGTAGGCCACGGCCCATTGCTCCAGGGTGAGGGGACGCCCGGCCTTGTCGAGGGCCGTGAGCAGCGTCAGGGTGAAGCCCCAGGCCAGCAGGCTGAACAGGATGTAGAAAAACATCATCGCCGTCGCCAGCAGGAACAGGCCGCCAATGACGTCGTCGAGATGGCGTTGACCGGGAAGCGCGATGCAGGCGATCGCGTAGAGGGTCATGAGGCTGGCGCAGGCGAGCCGGTAGCGGCGACCGGATCCGCCGGTGGCGGCGATACGCGCGTAGCACAGCAACAGCAGCGGCAGCACAGCGCTGAGACCAATCGCAGCGGCTTGCGCGGGGCCCGGTAGCATGTTCATTGCGGAAAATCGTCCCGGACGCCTCTCAGGCCCAGCCAGTGCAGGAGTCTATAGGAGGTCGCATTTTTCCGGTCAAGGGAGCCCGTCATGGGCGCTCTTGCGGACCTCAACCGGGCGTGCAAATCCTTGTCGGCGATGCCGTTCCTCCCTCCGAGATGTCTCCATTGCTGCGTGCGATCATCGTCCTCCTCGTCGTGCTGTTGGCTGCGCACGCACCGATGCTCCTCAACGACGGTCTCTTCATGGACGACTGGCTCGTGCTCAAGCCGCGTCCGGACTATTTCATCGACATCGATTTCCTGCTGAACGGCGCCGGCCATCCGATATTCTACAGCTACGACACGTTCGCGAACTGGACCGGTGCCCCGATCGCCGTGATGGTATCGCTCGCGGTTGCCGGAATTGTCCTCGGGGCAATATCGTTCGCGCTGACCGCAACGCGTCTCGGTCTGCTCGACCGCGCCGAGGCGGTCGGTTTGGCGCTGATCGTCTGGACCTATCCCGGCTACCAGCTCTGGGCGGGCAAGGCGAACGCGGTCTACGTCTTCAGCTTCGGACTGTTGTTCATCGGTGCCTGGCTATTGACGCTGGCCTTCGCCGCAAGCGGCCTGCAGCGCGTGCTGCTTCGCATCGCCTGCGCCCTCGTGTTTCTGCTGAGCTTTGCGCTCAACTCGACGATCGTGCTCTATGCCTTCGTGATGCTCGGTCTGTTCGTTGCGATATGGCGGGGCGGCGACGCGTCGGACGGCTTCGTTCGCCGCACATGGCTCGCATCCTGGCGCTGTGCCCTCGGCTATCCGGAGTTGGTGCTGCTGCCTCTGATCTACTGGGGCTCGCTCAACATCTGGTTCAAGCGGATCGGCGTCTATGCACAGCACTATGACGCGCATTTCCCGACCTTGCGGGAGCTGGCTGGGGGATGGCAGGCATTCTTCGCCGCGGCTTACCGGGACGTCCTGGCCCATGCGGTGCGCGCGGCGATCACCGTCCCGACGATCTTCATTTTGGCGGCGGTGCTCGTCGGCATCGTCTTGCTGCTGCTGCGTTCCGACATCAAGCCGACCACGTCCAGGCTCGGGATCCTCGCGCCGCTCGCGCTCGCCGCAATCTTGTTTCTCGCATTGTCGTCGCCCTATCTGATCGCCGGCCTGCGGCCGTCGTCCACGCATTTCTACGAGAGCCGTCACCTGCTGATGTTCGGCGTGCCGTCGGCACTGGCGCTTCTCGCATTCAAGCGGCAGGCCGAACGCTGGACCGCTCCCGGCGTCGCCTTTGCGGTCGTGTTCGGAGGGGGCCTCATCCTGTCGATCGGCATGCTGTGGAGCGACTACGTCTTCATGCAGGCGAGAACGTTGAAGCAGGAGGCCCTGGAGCGCAATCTTGCCGGCCGGGTCCAGCCGGCAGCGACGGTCTACGCGCTCGACGACGGTTTCTTCGATTATCCGTCGCGGCACGTGCCGTTCGGTCTCGCCGAGGTCACCGGCATGCTGCGTCTCGCCTGGGGCAATCAGCCGTTCTTCGGATTTGCACTGCGCGCCGAGCGGCCCGACATCCTGCGGAGAATGGACGAGGCGCGGAAGGCGCCGGGGAGTGCATTCCATCATTTCGATCCGACGGGGCCGCAGGCGACGATCTCGTTTCAGCCGGGACCGGGGGCCGCACCGAACCAGACCCTGGTGCGGAAGTACTACGCGTGCCGGCTGCTGGCGCGCTGCGATGTTGCAGAGTTCCTGGCTCAGCTTGCGCAGGTGACGATCAAGCTCGGACCGATCGCGGGCGTCCTGCCGATCGAAAAGGATGCAGCGCCTAGCCGCTAACCCGCCGTTGCCAGACGGCTTCCGCCAGCGCGATGTCGGTGACCGAATCCGCGCCGGAGGCCAGCGGGGCGCCTCGCGCGGTGACATCGGACACGAAGGCATCGGCCTGGCGCCGGAATGCCCAGCTCGTTTCACCGGTCAGGCGTGTGCTTTGACCATCGTGCTCGACAATGACCTCCGCCTCCTGCTCGGCAAAGGGGGGAGGCAATTCCAGCGTCACCGCGCCGCGCTCGAAGTCGATCGTCAGTCCCTCGCGCCAGGCACCGTCCGATCCGCTCACGAGATCCAGCGCGCAGGCGATGCCGTCGAAGTCGAGGATGATGCGCCCGGCACCCGAAGCCTCGATCTCGCTTTCGGCGACCGTCGGCGACGATCCCAGCAAATAGCGCGACAGATTGATGATGTGGCTGAAGACGTTCAGAAAGTTATCGTAGCCGGGACGCATCTCGCGCGGCATCCAGTCGGGACCATCCTGCCAGAGCTCGAGCCCGTCCGGACGCGCTTCGCCGGTCATCACGAAATTGTCCTGCGCGCGGCCCGTGTCGCCGCCGAAGCACCAGCCTCTTGCCCGGACGATGCGTCCGAGCGACTGGTCTTCGCGCAAGCGCGTCAGCACCTCCAGCGCCCGCGCCACACCGGCATCGTGACGCTTCATGTAGCCGATGCTGTAGACGAGGTCTTGCTGCCGCGCGGCGTCGACCAGCAATGCGGCCTGGGCCGTCGTGTAGGCCATCGGCTTTTCCGAGAGCACGTGCCGGCCGCTCTTCAGTGCGTCCAGCACGATCGGGCCGGTGGCACGGCGCTTGGTCACGACGACGACGGCGGACACCGCGCTGTCCGCCAGCAGCTCCCGGTGCGTGCCGTAAACCTTGGGAATGCCGAATTTCTGCGCCGCGGCGGCAGCCAAGTCCGGCCGGAGATCGGCGATCGCGACGACGCGGCAGGCGGGATTGGCAGCGAAATTGGCGAGGTGGCACATCTGGCCGACCATGCCCGTTCCGATGATGCCAATGCCTGGCCTCACTGGCTATGATCCCTCAGCGCTTCCGGACGACGAGGAAATGCGCCGGCTGTCCCCATGTGTTGATGAAGGCCGCATCCGACTGGGTGAGAGCGGTGACCGCGGCCGCGTCCCGCTGACCGATCGCGGCAAAGATGCGATGGAAACTGTCGAGCGTGGCGATGATGGCGTCGATGTCGGCCGCATCGTCGGCGAGAATGTCCGTGGACCGGATCGTCTCGCGCAGCGACGCGAGGCCCGCGATCACGCGCGGCAGGCTCTCGCCGAAGGGATTGTCGATCATGCCATCGACATCGAGAACCAGCGCTTCGATCGATGCCGAGATCGCCTGGACTGCATCGGCCTTGCCGACGAGATAAAGCTTTCGACCGCCGAGGAAGCTCAGGCGGCTGCGGTCGAGATGGCGTGCGGCGCGCCGCAGCTTGTCGTCACCGGATAGCACCTTCTTGTGCCAGTAGATGTCCAGGCTGTCGCGGTAGGCGGGCCACGCCGAATGGACGTCGAAACCCTGGTCATGCGCCGCCGTGCACAACGCGGTTGCGTCGAGGAAGTAGCGATACCGGACGAACGGATTTTCCAGCACGTCCATCAGCCAGGATTCGAAACTGCGGGTGTGCGGAATGCTGTTCCACTTCGGCTCGAACAGCGCCTTCGCGTTGTCGAGCGGGGCGCGACCGGTCAAGGCCTTGCCGGCTGCATGGATCGCCTTGAGCGTGAGCTCGAAGAAGCCGCCATAGCGCTCGTAGTAGGACACGACGGCGTAACCGTCCTGATTGAGCAGGCGCTGGAAGATGCCGAGCCATTTTTCGCTCGGCTGCACGGTGTAGATGAAGCCCTCGGCATCGATGATGTCGAAGCGGCGATCGCTGCGGAAGCCCTCGACATCGGCCAAAGCGAGCTCGCGCAGACGCTGAGTGAGGCTGAAATGCGCGAAGTAGGCTTCGATCTTCGGGTGTGCGAGCCGGTTCGGCTCGGCGAGCGTCATGTTCGCCCCCCAGCCGGCAAACACCAGCGCGTTCTCGCCGGAATCGGGGCCGAACTCGAGCACCTCGGCATCGCGGAACAGCCTGGGCGGCAACACCAGCTTGTCCGAAAACAACTCGCGCCGCTGGCCGGCGTAGGCCTCGAGCTCGGCGGACGACTTGAAATTGCCGAACGTCGGCAGAACGTCCTGACGTTCGTAATAGTTGAAGAGCTTGTCCTCAGCCATGCCGCGACCTTAGCGACGCCTCGAGGCGATCGAGCTCGCTCCAGATATCGTTTGGCGCGAAGATCGAAACGATCTCGAGCGGACGCTTCACGCTCTCGCGCAGCCGGCTGGAGACCTTGGCTTCGTTCTCTTCGTTCACTGCCAGGAGACAGACGAGCGGCCCGGACTTGCCGGCGAGATCCTCTGGCGCGCGGATCGGAATGCCGGTGCCGGGCAGGAACAGCCCCTGGCGCTCCTTCTGGTCATCGACCGAGAGGTCGACGAGATCCGCGAGCTCATGGGCGTTGGTGAAGGTGCAGGCGCGGCAGCCGGCGCCGTAGATGGCGATCTCGGCACCGTTGGCGCGGGCCTTTGCCAGAACAGGCCGCAAGCGCGCGCCGTACTCACGCGCGCGCTGACCGAATTTCTCGCCGACGCCGGACGGCGCAGGTGGCGCCGTCACGGCGCCCTTGGCACGGCGGGCTGCGATCGCGAGGGTCCCGCCGCTGAAATTGTATTTCTTCACCGACACGGCCTCGAAGCCGTGGCGCGCCAGCAGCGCGAGCAGGGTCGGCTCGGTGAAATAGCTGACGTGCTCTTCCCAGAGGACGGAGAGGTCTCCCACCGCCGAGCCCGGGGCGAAATCGGGCACGTCGATGAACAGCAGTCCGTCGTCACTGAGCGCGATCTTCACGCAGTCGAAGAAGTTCTCGAAATCGACGATGTGCTCCAGCACCTGGCGCGATATGACGAGGTCGAACTTGCCGGACTGAGCGACAGCATCGTGGGCCATCTCCGGGCTCAGCATGTCGGCATAGACCTTGATGCCGCGCTCGCGGGCGATCTTGCCCGAGACCGGATTGGGCTCGACGCCGACCATGACCTTGGTGCCGCGCTCGCGCAGCTTGTCCATGAACAGGCCGTCGTTGCATCCGATCTCGAACACCGACTGATGCTTGGAGAATTTCGCGATGGTGTCGAGCTCGTCCGCCTGATGCGGCTCCGGCTTCCAGCTGCTGAAATTGTAGTTGAACTGCCGGTACAGAATCTCGGGATCGATCGGCTTGACGATCTGAGGCAGGCCGCAATCGCCGCAGGCCAGTACGTCGAACGGATAGCGTTCCTCCTGCTCGTTTCGGCTATGCCGAAGTCGATGCGCAATCGGCATCAGTCCGAGGTCGATGACCGGACGCAGGTTGGTCGAGTGGCAAAGGCGGCAATGGTCGGTCACGGTTTCAGCTCTTTGCAGGAAAACAGGGGAACGTCGGCGCCCCGAGGCGATACGCGGCGCAGTTGAAGCCTATATAGCCCCGCAGGCCGTGCCACAATTCTTAAGTTGGCCCGGGCAGGCCATTCACAAGCCTGGCGCCACTCTCGAGCTGGTACCCCTTGGCCTTCGTTTGGGCTCTTGCTTCCCGACATGCGCGGAACCGGCTGGGACCTAGTGACAGGTCATGAGCTGATCGAGGGCCGTGATGTCCGCTCGCTGGCCGTTGGGAGACAGGCGGTGCTTCACCACCTCGAACGGCTCGATCCCATAGGCCTGGCGATAGATGTCTTTCGATCTCGTCCGTAGCGCAGATATCCCGGCCTCGGCTTCGGGGCTCAGCGGCTGTCCGCCATCCCTCCACGTCAACAGCCAGTAGTTCGGGGTCTCGCTATGCAAAGCGAACCGTTTCTCCAGCTCAGCGCTCTGAAAGACGTCAGAGAAGCCGTTGAGCCAGAAATCGCAATTCTGCTTCAGAACATAGAACAGCTTGACGCCAAGTGATCGAAGGGTGGCCTCGGCCCTATCGGCAGTCCCAAGTGCGATGCTCTTGAAATTGCGCGCGACGTCGCTCTGATAGGTATGGATGATCTTGCCGCGCGTGAGCAGCGGCGAGAAATAGCAGGGCACCATCGCGCGGTATCCGTTCAGCGCGAGAATCCGATCGGAGCCCGTGGATTGCTGCAGCTCGTCACAGCGCTGCCAGTTCAGGCTGACCCGGGGCATCTGGATGAGAGAGCGTCCGCCTGCAAAGGCGATGGCTCCGTCATCCCTGAAGCTCTGCCAGGGAAACCAGATCGTCATCCAGGCGCAAGCGGCAAGCAGCGCCAGGATGGCGACATGGGGTGCAAAGCGCCCGGCGAATATGGCCGGGACCAGCCGCCGCACGATGACCAGCCCCCAGCAGGCAATCGCGGCGGCCGCGAGCGGGAACAGCGCGTTGACGTGAATGGACAGCCTGATCAGGCTCGGAATATTCAGCGTCATGTCCAGCAGCCGCACGCTGGCGACGTAGGCGATAACGATGAAAACGCCGGCGATACTGGGCAGGGGACGCGATTTCGTGACGCCGGTGCGATCCGGAAACAACTTCGAATCGAGGAAAGAGATCGCGCAAGTCGTCGCCGCGATGAGAGCTGCAACCAGCACGACGGATTTGGCCTGCCTGATGAAGGCGACCACTCCCGACTTGCTGAGGAAATCGCTGACCTCCAGCGACTGCGCCAGCACGAAGAAATCAAGAATATCCAGGCTGCCGAACTGCGAGAAGCGCTCGACCGATGCGATCTTTCGAAAGAGCGAGTACGGGTTGGTGGCGGGGATTCCGAGATAGAGATAGTTGATGGAGAAGGCCAGGATGCACCCGGCAACCGCTCCAAACCCGAGCAACAGGCTGGTGACGAGGCCGGATCGGTCGCGCTGAAGAACCTTGGTGAAGGCGCCCAGCGACGAAATCAGGAACACGAACGCCGCATAGAGCGGATAGGAGGCGGCGACGGCAAGGCCGCAAATGCCGGCGGCCAGCCGGTCGCGGGCTTGGGACGATCGAATGACGACCAGCAGGAAATAGACGAAGAATGCCGCCGTCTGCAGATGGTACTTGCCGAACTCCATGATGTAGAGGCCAGCCTTGACGCTCGGCATCGTGCGGGGCCACGCAAGCCCGAGGATCGCCACGCCGAGCGCAATCGGTATCGCCGCGTCTTCCCAGCGGCGTCCGAGCGCCTGCAAGGGCAGAACGAGGCGGGCGAGCTCGAAAATCACCGCGCCGATGCCGACGAAGTAGAGAAACGAAACGATCTGGGCGACATGGGGCGGCAGGAACGTCGCCATCAACAGATGCAGCCCGTTGCCATGGCCGATCTCGAAGTCGGAGAAGATGGGGTTGTCGGGCGCCAGCCAGATGCTGTGATTTCTCGCGACTTCTGCAAGATACGGGGCGTAGAGCTGCTGGACGTCGGTCGAAATGACGTCGGGTATGACCGCACGGTCGAGGAACACCGTCGCCAGTAGCCAAAGCCCCATCAGCGATGTTGCGACCAGCGGCAGGGTCACCGCGGGCTTCTGCGGCGTGCCGAAGCTGCGGCTATCCCACAGCAGCACCACGGTCGCACATCCGAGAACGATTTGCGGGTACAGGATCGAAAGTGCGCCGAAGCCAAATCCCGTCAGAATGAGCGCGGCTGCGCCGACAAAGAACTCGTCGACGCGCTGAGTGGGCTCGTGCTTGATGAGCGAGAACGTCAGGCGTCCGGTCGCCATGATGAGCCAGCCGAGATACGGCGTCAGGACGATCCAGGCGAGGACGTAAAATCGCGTCGTCCAACCGCCATCGAACAGCAGCGCACGGTAGGTCCCGGTTCGATTCACGAACCAGATGGAAAGCGCCGCGGGCACGAAGATGAGGACACGCGGCCACCACGTCTCGATGATGGCACGCAGACGCATCTCGCCGGCCGTCATCGTTTGATCTTGTCCAGAGGTGCTCATGCTAAACCGGCGCTGCATCCGTTCGTTCGGCGATGGCCCGCGCCTGGTCGGGGGTGAAGCCGGCGCGCTCGGGCGCGATCAGCCATACCAGCCCGCCGAACAGGCCGACGATCAGGCCGCCGAGGCCCAGCAAGACCGATATCGCGAGCGCCTTGTCGGATGCAATTCCAGCCAGACCAAGCGCGCCGACCATGGCGCCTTCGCGCACGCCCCAGCCTCCGATCGAGATCGGGACCGCGGAAGACAGGATGACGAGCGGAATCAGCACAAAGGCGCCGAGTGGGGAGAGTGGCGCTTGCAGTCCGACCGCAAGGACATAGCAGGTCGTGACGGTGATCAGGTGAACGACAATGGCCGATCCGATCAACGTGGCTCGCCCCTTCACCGCCAGCAACGGGGCTCTGACCAGCATCACGAACTGCACGACTTTGTCCGGCACGGTGGAGAGCAAGCGCGGTGGCCACCAATCCAGCGTCATGAGCGCGATTGCTCCGAGGCACGCAGCCGCCAGAGCACTCACGATCGCGAAAAGGAGCGAGCTGTCCCGGACGAGAGGCAGCAGGAACGGCATTCCCGAGAGGACGATGAGGCCGAGGGCCAGCAGGGCCAGGAAGCGATCGGCCACGATGCTGCCGATCGTTTGCGACCATTGCACACCCTGACGCCGCAGCATCCAGATCCGGACCGCATCGCCGCCCGCGGGCAATACCTGATTGAAAAAGGTGCTGACGATGAGAATGCGCCAGCCGGGCAGCCAACCGAGTGGCACGTTCATGGCGCGGAGGATCAGGATCCAGCGGTGGCAGAGGACGAAGGTCTGGGCGAACAGCAGCAGCACCGCAAGTGCCAGCACGCTCGGATCGACGGCAAGCAGATCCGTTTTCAGGGACGACAGGTCCTGGCTACGCAACAGCAACACCAGGATCCCGATCGACACCGCGAACTTGACCAGGGTAACCATTGCTTTTGCTGGCGGCTTCATCGGCTGGTGTTCGTCCTCGATCATTCACGGGTGGGATCGTCGAGCAGCGATAGGGGAAGTCTACGGTGTCGCCACATGCTCCGCGGCGAGCGCGCCAGTCCTCGTGACGTAGTTCCGGACCTCGGCGGCGTCGCTGCCGTCCGGAGCCCAGTCGGGGAATGCCGTGCGCGAGGGATCGAACGGGCCGGCGGTGGTTTCGTGGAACACCAGCCACTCCGACGTGATCAGGATGGAATGAAAGACCTTCTCCGGCATGCGGTAGTAGCACCGCTTGCCCTGGCCGTAGGGCGCCATCTCGAGCACCTCGCGAATACGGCCGTCGTCCTCGAAGATCACGACCTGCGCAGTGCCCTCGATCACGTGGAACGATTCAGGTTTGCCGAGATGCTTGTGGGGGCGGACATAGGCCTCGCGGTGATGCACGATCAGCATCTCGTGCAGGCCGGACGAGGGATCGGGGTGCGTGCACAGCCGGCTGCGCAGGCGCGGGTTGCCGGCGGCGATGCGCTTCAGCTCCGCGATCGTGGCGTCATCCGCCGTGACGATGGGATCGTCGGAATAATAGACTTCCGGATTTTGCGCCCGCAGCGACGTCGTCCGGTGCGGGCCCGTCGCCTCATTCGAAGAAGATGAACCCATGGTCGCCCCGATAGCCGCATTTGTCGTAGATCCACGCCCAGGTTTCCGGGCCGTGGAAGCTCAGGCAGGTGAGCTGCCAGTAGAGGAGGTTCGCCTTCTCGCGCTCGTTGCGAAAGGATTCCACCATCAGATATTTCGAGGCACCGCGTCCGACGCGCTCGATCTCAGGCACCGCGCGGAACACGTCCTCGAGAGGAAGGTTGTGCAGCACACCGAGCGACACCACGAGGTCGAAGCTGTGATCGGGGTAGGGCAGCTTCACAGCGCTGCCGACCTCGAGCTGCGGCCGCACCTCCTCCTTGGCATTGGCGATCCCGTAGTCGGAGATGTCGATGCCGGCGATCGTGAGGTCGGGGACGAGCTGGGTGAACTCGTAGAGCAAATAGCCCTTGCCGCAGCCGACGTCGAGCACGCTCATGCCGGGCTTGATGCCGTAGCGGTCGATCAGGGTCTGGGCGAGGGGACGCCAGCGTCCGTCATAGCGATAGCCGCCATAGCCGTAGCGCCGGTCGCCATCCCAGTAGTCGCGCCCCCATTGCCGCGCGACGGTAGCGGATTCCGCCTTGTCGTGCTCGACCACGCGCTGAACGTAGTTCCGCCTGGTCGAGGCGTGCATCGATTGGAGCAGGTTGATCTCGCTCATGGGGCTCAACCGGTCCGCGGCATCGTCAAAGGATCGTCGCGTATTTGTTGACCAGCAGGATGTCTTCGATCGCCTGGATGTCTTTCGGCGACGACAGCGTGATTTCCTCGACGGCCGCGTGCAGGTCGCAGCCCTCGCGCAACACGCGGTCGTAGATCTCCCGTCGCCGTGCCTCGTCGGGCGGCAGCATGAAGATGCTGTAGAGGATCATGCCATTCAGGCGAGGCAGCTCGTCCAGGATGTCCTCGAGCACCATGTAGCTGCCGGGCATGATGTGCTCGACGGCGCTGAGCAGAAATTGCAGATTCTTCCGCCGCGCGTAGTCGCGGATCACGATGTTCTGGACGTGCTGCGGGGTGCGGCTGCCGTTCAGCGGCCGCGCGCCGATATAGCCGCGATGGCCGGCTCGCTCAGCCATGGAAGCCTCCCGGCAGCTTGTATTGCATGCCGACCCGAGTCGCCGGACGCAGCAGGATCGGTTCGAAGAACTCGCCGAAGCGCTTGTCCGCGTAGGGCGACATGATGCTCTTGAACCGGCAGTTCATGCTCCAGCGCGTGCCGGGCTCTTCGTTGACGCGATTGCCGTGCATCAGGGTCTGGTTGAACAGCATCACGTGACCATAGGGAATCTCGATGAAGGTCGCGTGCGGCTTGATGGTGTTGTAGAGCTCCTCGGCGCTGCGCAGGTTCGCCATCCGGTCCTGCATCTCGCCGTTCAGCGACGGCGGCAGCAGATACATCGCCTTGGTGTGATGGACGTCCACCAGCGGCACCCACACCACGACCTCGAACGGCGAGTCGCCCGACCACACGTCGGAATGGGTGGCGAGCAGCGAGGAATCGTCGCCGGGCATCTGGATGCTGAGATTGACGCGGCGCTGCATGCAGAGCTCGTTGCCGACGATGGTCTCGATCGTCGAGCGCGCGAGGCGGAAATAGGTCGGCCGGAACCACGCTTCGGCGTTGAGGCCGTTGAAGACGTGCAGCCGCAGGCCGTTGAGATCGTCGACGCTCACGCGGGTATGGATGCTGTCAAGCATCGCATAGGGATCGTTGCTGTGCGGCAGCTTGAGATAGTCCGCCGCGAGCTCGGCGGCGCGCCGCTGGATGCGGTCGAGGCCTGCGCGATCGTCGGCCGGCGTGGTGACGAAGCCGTTGTCGATGAAGCGCCGCGCCAGCGCCTGCTCATCGGCCTGAAGGAAGTCGGTATCCGTCATGCAAAATACTCCCGGGCGGTCGCGCAGATATGGCTGATGTCCGCGGCCGACAGGAACTGGTTGATGGGAAGCGTGAGGATCTGGTCCGCCTGCCGTTCCGTCACCGGGAACGCGCCGCGGCCCTGACCGAGATGCGCCGCCGCCGGCTGCAAATGGATCGGCACCGGATAGTGAATGGCAGTCTCGATGCCCTTGTCGGCAAGATATTTCTGGAAGTCGTTGCGGCGGTCGGTCTGCACCACGAAAGTGTGGAAGGTGTTGAACTCGATGTTGCGGCAGGGCGGAATGAACAGAGGGAGCCCGGCGAGCTCGGCGCGGTATTGCGCGGCGTTGCGTCGCCGGCGTTCGATCACCGAGGGCAAATGACGCAGGCGAATGCGCAGCACCTCGGCCTGCAGCGTGTCCAGCCGTGAGACGATGCCCCATTCCTGGACGTCGCTGCGGTTGATCAGACCGTGATTGCGCAGCCGGCGGATGCGGGCAGCCATCTCGGCGTCGGCGGTGACGAGGAAGCCGGCATCGCCCGCGGCGTTGAGATTTTTCAAGGGATGGGCGGAGAAGCAGCCGAACGTGCCGATGGTGCCGCTCATGCGGCCGTCATAGGTCGAGCCGATCGCCTGGGCGCTGTCCTCGATCACGGCGAGCGCATGCTTTTCCGCGATCGCCATCAGCGGGGTCATGTCGGCCATGCGCCCGGTCAGATGCACCGGCATGATCGCCTTGGTGCGCGGCGTGACGGCGGCCTCGACCGCGGCGGGGTCGATGTTCTGGTCGGGCAGCACGTCCGCAAAGACGGGCGTGGCGCCGACCGCGATGATCGCGGCGGTCGATGCCACGAACGAATTCGGCGGGGTGATCACCTCGTCGCCGGGACCGATGTCGAGCGCCCGCAAGGCGAGGATCAACGCGTCGGTGCCGGAATTCAGCGTCACGACATGGGGCGAGCCGAGATAGGCGGACAGCTCCTCCTCGAGCTTTCCGACCGCCGCGCCGCCGATGAAGTCGCCGCGCTGGAACACGCCCTCGACCGCCTGCATGATCTCGGCGCGCTCTTCCTCGAATTGCGCGGGAAGATTGACGTAACCGATGCGTCGGCGGCCGGTGTCAGCGTCCATGGCAGAACTTCCTGACGGTCTCGATGACGCGATCCTGCTGGGCGCGCGTCAGATGCTGGTCGACGGGGAAGCTGATGACTTCCTTGGCGTGGCGATCGGTGACCGGGAAGGTGCCGGGCGCATAGCCGAGATGCTTGAGGCCTTCCTGCTGATACAGCGGGATCGGATAGTGGATCTTGGCCTCGATGCCGTTGTCCAGGCAGTATTTGTAGAGCTCGTCGCGGCGTTCGGCGAACACCATGTAGAGATGGTAGACGTGCTTCACGTTGGGTCGGCGCGGCGGGACGCGCAGGCCGGGAAGGCCGGCAAGGCCCGCGTCGTAATAGGCCGCGTTCTCGATCCGCCGCCGCGTGATCTCGCTGGTCTGGCCGATCAGCCAGTTGCCGACGACCGCCTGCAGCGAGTCGAGCCGCGAATTGCAGCCGAGGATCGAAATCTCGTCGCGGTTCTTCATGCCGTGGTTGCGGATCAGGCGGAGCTTCTCGTTCATGCCGTCGTCATTGGTGACGACGACACCGGCATCGCCCCAGACGTTGAGGTTCTTGAGCGGATGCAGCGAGAAGCCGGCCGCGATGCCATGGGTGCCGGAGCGCTTGCCGGAAAACTCCGACAGGATGCCCTGGCAGGCGTCCTCGACCACGGGCAAATTGTGGCGCTGCGCGATCGGCATCAGCTTGCCCATGTCGGTGACCTCGCCGGTCAGCTGCACCGGCATGATCGCCTTGGTCTTCTTGGTGATGGCGGCTTCGACGTGGTCGACATTCATGCAGAAGGAATCGTCGCAGTCGACCAGCACGGGCGTTGCGCCGGTTTCCGCGATCGCGCCGACGGTGGCGATGAAGGTGTTGGCGGCGGTGATGACCTCGTCGCCGTGACCGATGCCGAGCGCCTTGAGCGGCAGCTTGAGCGCATCGGTGCCGGATCCGACGCCGATGGCGTGACGCACGCCGATCAGTTCGGCGAAGCGCTTCTCGAATTCGGCGACGGGCTTGCCAAGGGTGAAGTCACCGGTTGCAACCAGCCTGCCGATCTCGGCCAGGATCGGCGCGGGGTCGGAGAATTGCTCGAGCAGATAGGAATATCGAACGTCGTACATGTGACCCGTCAGGTGGAATGGAGTTGAGGAGAGGGAGTGGGCGAGGCGGCAAGCGTGCGCTCGATCGAGGTCGCGATGGCGCCGGCGGAAAGGCCGTGCTTCTTCAGCAGCGAGTCCTGCGAGCCGTAATTGTGCATGAAGCGGTCCGGCAGCGACAGCCGCAGCATCGCGGGCAGGCCCGAGCCGAGCTTGTCGATCAGCGTCTCGGCGACCGCGCTGCCGAGGCCGCCGGAGGGCACGTGCTCCTCCAGCGTCGCCAGCAGCTTGACGCCGCGGATCGCCTGCAGCAGCGCTTCGGTGTCGAGCGGCTTCACCGTGTGCATGTGCAGGATGCCGGCGCGAATGCCTTGCGCCGCCAGCAGGTCGGCTGCGGCCAGCGCCCGCTGCAGCATGATGCCGGTGGTCACCATGAGGACGTCGCCCGGGGGGCGCATCAGGATGGCCTTGCCGATCTCGAAGCCGTGCTCGGCCTTGGAGACGATGGCGTCGCCGCCCTTGCCGAGCCGAATGTAGATCGGGCCCTTCCAGTCCAGCGTGTGCTCCATCATGCGCGCCGCCTCGTCGGCGTCGCAGGGGCAGATCACCGTCATGTTCGGCAGCGCCCGCATGATGGCGATGTCTTCGATCGCCTGATGGGTGGGGCCAAGCGGCGCGTAGACGAGCCCGCCGCCATTGGCGATCAGCCGCACCGGCAGATTGTGCAGGCAGAGATCGACGGCGACCTGCTCGTAGCAGCGGCGGGTGAGGAAGGTCGCGATGGTGTTGACGTAGGGCACGAAGCCCTCCATCGCGAGCCCGGCCGACATGCCGATGATGTGGGCTTCCGAAATGCCCTCGATCAGATGGCGCTTGGGAAACTCCTTGCTCATCGCGCGCAGGGTGCCGGCGCCGGGATCGGAGCCGATGTAGAGCACTCGCTCGTCGCGCGCGGCGAGCTTGTGGACCATGTTCATCGCTGTGTTGCGCATGGGGAGCCGATCAAAAATCGCCGACGGCGACGCGGATGGCGTCGAGCTCGCTGTCGGACAGCTTGTTCTTGTGATGCCAATCCGCGTTGGATTCCGCAGCCGGCAGGCCCTTGCCCTTGACGGTATGGCAGATCACCGCGGTGGGCTTGCCCGGAACGGCCGGAACCTGCTTCAGCACCGTGCGCAGCGCGGCGACGTCGTGGCCGTTCACCTCCTGCACGGCGAAACCGAAGCTGCGCCACTTGTCCGCGAGCGGCTCCAGCGGCAGCACGTAATCGGTGGGCCCGTAGCTCTGCAGCTTGTTGTAGTCGATCATCGCGACGAGGTTGTCGAGGCCGTGCTTGGCCGCGCCCATGGCGGCTTCCCAGACCGATCCCTCGTTGATCTCGCCGTCGCCGAGCAGGACGAAGGTCCGGTAGCTGCGGTCGCGCATGCGGGCGGCGAGGGCAAGGCCGACGCCGATCGACAGGCCGTGTCCGAGCGCGCCGGTCGAGGCCTCGACGCCCGGCACCATGCCGTATTCGGGATGTCCGCCCAAAATGCTGTCAGAGCCGCAGAAGCCGTCCAGCTCCGACAGCGGGAAGAAGCCGCGATCGGCGAGCAGCGCGTAGAGCGCGAGACAACCGTGTCCCTTGCTGAGGATGGCGCGGTCGCGATTGGGATCTTGCGGGTTCTGCGGGTCGATCCGCAGCACGTCGTCGTAGAGCACGCGCACCATCTCGATCAGCGACAAGGCGGGACCAACATGGCCGCGTCCGGCCGAGCGGACAGAACCGAGGACCAGGCGGCGCAAGTAAAGACTGCGCTCGTCCAGCGTGCAGGTGAGGGCGGCTTCAGCGTGGGGTGAGATCTGGATCACGTTGGCAAATCGTTTGATGGAGCCGGCGGGCTTTGTCGAGCTGGCCGGCAAGGCGGACCGTCAGATCGCCACCTTGCGCAGCCAGGGCGCGCCGGGAGCGGCTTTCCGGCAAATAAGCATTCAGGACAATCAGGCACCAAATCGCCCCGAACACAGGATACAGTACGTCCCGGCGGATCGCAAACGCGTCATCCCTAGCCGCGAAGGCTTGCGTGAGGCGTTCGATGAGGCGATTCGCGCTTGTTGCGGGCAGATCGCTGCCGGGGTGGATCGCGGTATCGGACAGCAGTTTGACCGGATCGTCCCAGCCGAAATATTCGAAGTCGATGAAGCGCAGCCGGCCGTCTTCGCCGCGCAGCGCGTTGTGCAGTCCGAAGTCGGACGGGCTCAATGCGCGATGTGCAGGCAAGAGGTCCGCGGCGGGATTCAGCCCCAGTTCCACATAGCGCTGGCGGAGCCGCCGAACCGCGGCGGCGGTGCTGGGAACCAGGCTACCATCGATGAACGCACGCAGGTCCGGATGATCGCTCGAGCCCCGCCGCAATCCGTCGAGGCGCTGCTCATACTGGGCGATAGCTTCCTCGGGCGAAAAGATGCTGGCCGATGCGTTCCGCAAAGTCTGCGCGCCTTCGGCATCGCGCAGCTTCTGCAATTCGATCAGGAAATCGGCGAGCTGGTCGGCATCGCCGTCCTGGGGATGCAGTACCGCCGCTTCGCCGTCGAACCATTGATACAGCGCGCAGAACGCATCCGCGTCCTTCGCGATCGGCTGCGGCGTCGACAGGATGCCGTGGCGCGACAGAAACGACAGCGCGTCATATTCCTGCCCGAGGCGATCGCGCCCGTCGGAGGGATAGTGCTTGAGGGCGAGGGGCGGGCCCTCCGCCATCTCCAGACGAAACACCCTGTTGTTGCCGCCGGACCGCGCCGGTTGGGCGGCCGCGACCCGTGCTCCGGCCAGGCGGCTGCCGATCGAGATCGCATCCTGCGCGCTCAGGTCCGGCTCGCTCATGGCGCGAACACTCCGCGGCTTATATCGGCCCAGGTCGCGAGCGGCTTGCAATGAACGGGATGAGGGGGCCGCGATTGCGTGAACAGGATCGATCGCGTCGCCTTCGGAAAATGCGGCTGCTCGAAGACGTCGACGAGATCGTCGATGAAGATATCGAGATCGAGGCTCGCGAGCCGCTCGACCTTAGCGGCCATCGTGTCCTCGAAATAGACGTTGCCCGCGGCGACGGCCGCATCCGCGGCGTCGATCAGGCCGGCTCCCCGCAGCCAGCCGCGCGCGGCTTCGCGCAGGTCGGTGTGGTCGGGATCCTGGTGGCCGAACTGCGTCTTGTGGCTGACGATGTAGACGCTCGCGCCGGCCTTGCGGCAGCTTGCGAGAAACTCGCGCACGCCAGGATAGATCTCGGCGCCGCCGATGCCCTTGCCGTAGACGAAGCCTTGCAGCCCCTGCCAGGCCAGCTCGCCGCCGGGGCGGGATCGCAGGAAATCCCGAACGTCGGTCTTCAGCCCCGCCCAGCCCTCGGGCACCAGCCCACGCTGGCGCGCGACGGCGGCGAAGACCTTGTCGTAGCAGATGATCGTGTTGTCGAAATCGATGCCGATCCGCACGCCGCTCACTTCAGGCTGATGTTCTGCATCATCTTGATGTTGAAGTACCGGGGATCGTTCAGCGAGTTCGGCAGGCGGCCGGCCTTGAAGGCGTCCACGAGGCCGGAGACGGCCTGCTCGATCGTGTGCGTCGGCGCAAATCCGAGCTCGCGGCGGATCTTCTCCGAGGAGACGTGGTAGGAGCGGAGATCGTCGGTCGGCTCGACGGCGACTTCGACGTTGTTGCCGACCACCGACTTGACGATGTCGGCGATCTTCATCAGCGCGTGGTTTTCGTAGCCGATGTTGTAGGTCTTGCCGTCGATCTTGGCGTCGTCCTGCTGGAGCAGGAACAGATAGGCCGCCGACATGTCCTGGATGTGCAGGTTCGGCCGCTTCTGCGTTCCGCCGAACACACGGATGCGGCCGGTGTTGACCGCGAGGTTGGTCAGGATGTTGACGACGACGTCGAGCCGCTGCCGCGGAGCGTAGCCGCAGACCGTGGCGGGACGAACCGTGCAGGTGACGAAGCCGGAGGCGGCCTCGTCGGCGAGATCGGTCTCGCACATCGCCTTGTACTTCGAATAGTCCGTGAGCGGTTCGCAGGACAGCTCCTCGGTCACCTCGGCCTCGTCCTTGATGCCGTAGACGCTCGACGAGGAGGCGTAGATGAAGCGCTTGATGCCCGCCTTCTTGGCGGCGCGCACCATCGGGCGGAAGCAGTCGTAGTTGATGGACTTGCCGAGCCCCGGATCCAGCTCGAACGAGGGGTCGTTGGAGATGCAGGCGAGGTGGATCACCGCGTTGTTGCCGCGCAGCGCCTCGTTGATCGCGGCCTCATCGCGGATGTCGCCCTTGATCAGGCGAAGATTGGGATTGTCGCGGACGGCGTTGAAGACGTCCTCGCCGTACATGAAGAGGTCGAGCACGGTGACCTTGTGGCCCGCCGCCAGCAATTGCGGAACCAGCACGCTGCCGACATAGCCGGCGCCACCGGTGACCATCACGTTCCATTTCTGATCAATCACTGTCGTTCTCCAGATTTTTTCGGTCGCGCTTACTTCAACAACGCGGTGACAAACTTGACCAGCGGCGCCTTCTCGACCGAGCTGCGGTGACCGACGATGCCGACCTTGATCGCGCCCGCCGCGTTGCCGATGAAGGCGACGTCCTCGATGTTGCCGCCGGCCGCCACCAGCGGCGCCGTGATCGTCAGGAAGGCGTCGCCGGCGCCGACCGTGTCGACCACTGTCTTGGTGAAGGCGGGCACGCGCGCGACGCCGGTCTTCGACGAGAAGGGGTAGCAGCCGAACGAGCCGTGCGTGATGATCATGTTGTCGCAATCGATCTTGCGATGCAGGCCGTCCTCGATCACCGAGGCTATGTCGTTGAACTTGTCGGTGGCGGCGAGCCGCGCTTCCGGCGCGTCGATGCAGATGTAGTCGGCCTTTGGATACTTCGTGATCAGATTGTAGCCGTGGTTGCCGCTGTTGCTCTGGGCGTTGACCGCCAGGAACTTGGAGTTCGCGATCAGCGTCTCGATCGTGCTGGACGCGATCATGCCGTGACCGAAATCGGTGACGATGACGACGTCCGCGCCGCGCACGCGCTCGGCGGTGACGCGGTCGATCTCCTTGCGCGTGGTCTCCTCGAGCGGCGTGTCGTCCATCGTGTAGACTTCGAACAGCTTGTGCAGATAGCCCATCTCGACGTACCGCAATTTTCGGGTGGTCGGGCGGCCCTGGATGCGTATCGGCGTCAGCGTGACGTTCGGGCGGACATGCGCGCGGATGAACTCCTCGGGGTAGTCGTTGCCGCCGAGCGTCGTGACGATCTCGACCGACTTGCAGAAGCTCGCGACGTGGTTGGCCGCGGCGATGACGCCGCCGGCAAACTGCTCGCCGTTCTTGAGCAGGGTCGCGACGATGTTCTCCTTGGACGCCTTTCCGAGCGCCGTGACGTACTGGTATTCGTCGATGATGGTGTCGCCGACCAGCACGACGTGCATGTCCTGGATCTTGTCGATCAGCTTCAGCAGGCGGTCGGCGCCGCCGCCTTCGCGCACCTTCTGCAGGTAGTCGCGCAGGGGAGGATCGTAGATGTCGAAATAGCGGTTCAACAGCGACGACGAAGAGAAGGTCACGTCGCGCGTGAAGACGATGCGCCCGCCATGGCGCTCGACGGCCTCGCGCTCGACGGCGATCTTGCCGGTGACATCGTCCTCGGGGTTCTCATAGTCCGAGCCCTTCACGTAGATGTCGGGGCGCACGGTGTCGAGGACCGGCTCGGCGCTGGAGGTCAGGTTGATGCCGACCCAGTCGACCGTGCCGAGCGCGGCCAGCATTTCGGCGCGCATGTTCTCCGGAAAGATCGGCCGTCCCGGGCCCTTGTTGACGAAACGGTCGGCGGTGATGGTCACGATGACCACGTCGGCCTCGTTGCGCGCCGCCAGGATGTGCCGGACGTGGCCGAGATGCACCAGATCGAACACGCCGTGACAGAGCGCAACGGTCAGGCCCTTGGCCTGCGCGGCGCGCGCGATCTCGCCGAGCTCCTCGATCGTCCTGATCTTGTCGTGTGGGGCCGGATGGACGGCCGGCTTGTCTTTCGGAGCATTACCCATGTGAATTACCCAAAGCGCCGGTAGGTCTCAGATGGCCGCCCGGAAAATGATCGAATCGCAAGCAACGTTATCCGGCGAACCTGTTCAAGAGCTTGCCTTCTGCGGCGAGCCGTTGTCGTCACCGAGATATTTGAACCAATCCTTGGTGGCGTCGGCGATCTTGTCGACCGTCCACAGCGGCGCGTCCTTGTACTGATCCATCGATTTCAGCATCGTCGCGACGCCGTCCTCGAATTTCACCTTCGGCGTCCAGTTCAGGACCCGCTTGATCTTGGTGATGTCGGCGTAGGTGCAATCGGGCTCGCCCGGACGCTTGGGAATATGGACCTTGTCGCCGCCGAGAAGCTCGACCAGCCGGTTGACGCTGTAGGTGTTGTCCGAGCCGACGTTGAGTATTTCGTGCGAGACATCGGAGCGGGCAGCGGTGACGAAGGCGTCGGCGACGTCGCTCACGAAGGTGAAGTCGCGCGTCTGCTCGCCGTCGCCGACCACCGTGAAGGGCTTGCCGGCGAGCTTCTGCGCCATGAACACGCCGAACACGGCGCCGTAGGTGCCGGTGGTCCGATGGCGCGGCCCATAGACGTTGAACAGGCGCAGCGCGACCGCAGGCAGCTTGTAGACCTGGCACCAGTGCATGACGCACTGCTCGCCGAGATTTTTGGTAAGCGCGTAGGGATACATCGGCCGGATCTCGGCGCTCTCCGGCGTCGGATAGACGTCGGGAATGCCGTAGCAGGACGAGGATGCGGCGTAGACGAAGCGCTTGGCGCCGGCGTGCCGCGCCGCCTCGAGAACGTTGACCGTGCCGTCGACATTGGCGCGATGATACGGGATCGGGGACTCGATCGAGGGAACGATGTCCGCGAGCGCGGCGAGGTGGAAAACCCAGTCGATCCCGTGGAAATACGGTTTGATCGATTCGAGGTCGGTGACGTCGGCCCGCACGACCTTCAGCTGGCTCGAATTGGCGCGCGAGGCCAGATTTTCGGGGCGGCCGATCACGAAATTATCGAGCGCGACCACTTCGTGGCCATCGTCGAGGAGGCGGTCGACGAGGTGACTTCCGATGAAACCAGCGCCACCAGTAACAATGCATTTCATGGGGAACATCCGTGACGCGAATGCCCAGCGAAACAGGCCCGCCAATGTTAAGTGAAACCCGAAAGCCGACTATCAGCCGCTCGCCGACTTTGCAAGCATTATACCTTTGCAATCCCTAGTAATAGCCGGTATCAGGGCGTCATGTTGCAGCCGAGCCGCCAGCCCATGCCAGTCGAGTCCGTCGATCCCGATCACAAGGCTTTCCTCGACGACTATGTGGGGCGTCTCCATCGCGCGACGGCGATCGACGATCGCGTTTTCGCTCAGATCTCCGCCACCCGCGCGATCTGGTTGCGCGTGCGCGAGCAGGGCGGCCGCGTCATCTTCATCGGCAACGGCGGCTCCGCCGGCATCGCCTCGCATCTGGCGATCGATCTTGCGAAGAACGCATCGGTGCCCGCGCTCTGCTTCAGCGACGCGAGCATGATGTCGTGCCTTGCCAACGACTACGGGTTCGAGGATTGGATCGCGCACGCCGTGCGGCTGAACGCCCGTGCCGGGGACTGCCTCGTCGCGATCAGCTCGTCGGGGCGGTCGAAGAACATCCTCAATGCGGTTGCGCAGGCGCGCTCGATGAAGCTCGACGTGATCACGCTGTCGGGGATGAATGCGGACAATCCCCTGCGCAATCTCGGCGACGTCAATTTCTTCGTCGACAGCCGCAGCTATAACATTGTCGAGACCACGCACCAGTTCTGGATGATGGCCGCGATCGACCTCGTAATCGGTCGTGCGGAATATCCGGCGTCCTGAGGCGGGCATCCGATGCAGTCGCGATTCAAGCAGGCGGCCCTGTTTTCGGTAAAGCTGCTGCTGTCGATCGCGGTGCTGGTCTACATCGCGCGCGGTCTCGACCTGCAGCGGTTGCGGAGCCATCTGGTCTCGGTCGATCCTTTGCTGTTCGTCCTCGCGCTGGCGCTGATCTTCTTCCAGACCTTCGTGCTCAACGGCCGCTGGGAGCTGATCATGCGCGCGCTCGGCGTGTCGCTGGACTGGCTCGCGGGCTGGCGGATCCTGATGATCAGCCTCTGGTTCAATCAGGTGTTGCCGTCTTCGGTCGGCGGTGACGCGGTGCGGATGTGGCTGCTGCGCCAGCGCGGCGTGCAGTGGCCGGAGGCGGTCAAGGGCGTCGCGGCCGACCGGTTCACGGCGTTGATCGGGCTGATTGCGCTGATGGTGGCCGGATTGCCCTTCCTGTTGTCTCGCGTGTCCGATCAGGCCGCGATCCTGGCCATCGGTGGGCTGACGCTGGCCGGCGTCGCCGGCACCGTGGTTCTGTTGACGCTCGACCGGCTGCCCAAACGCCTCATCGCCCATCGGGCGATCGCAAGCTTCGTCCGGTTCGGGGCGCTGGTCCGGTTCCTTCTCTTGCAGTCCGAGCGCCGCGCTTTGCTGTTCGGGTCGGCGCTGCTCATCCATCTCGTGACCGCGGCGGCCTGCTTCGCCCTGGCGCGCGGTGTCGGAGCGCAGCTCTCGGTGGTGGATGCCGGCATCCTGATTCCGCCCGTGGTGCTGTTGACGGCGGTTCCGATCTCGATCAGCGGCTGGGGTGTTCGCGAGGGGGCGATGGTCGCCTGTCTCGGCCTGGCGGGTGTCCCTTCCGAGGAAGCGCTGTCGGTGTCGCTCCTGCTCGGCGCCATCAGCGTGATCATCGGGCTCGTCGGCGGCGCCATCTGGCTGGCAAGTCCGGAGCGCGGATCGTATTCAGCTGACAAGGCCGCCATGGCGGCGCAGGACGCCCCCAGCTACGACGGGCTGGGCAAGGAAGTTTCGAGCCACCCATGACCCGCTTCAGCTCGTTGCTGCCGGTCTGGACTTCACGGGGTGGGATTGCCTCACCCGATCGCGTATCTCATTTTTCGGTTCCACGATGAAAAACCTGTTCTACGTCCGCCATACCTGCCGCCTCTGTCACTCGGACAAACAAGAGCTGGTCGTCCCGATGGCCGGCATGCCCATCGGCACGCCGAACTTCCAGGTCCCGGACGCCAGCGTCGACGATCCCGTGTTCCGCGCCGCGGTGCCGATGGCGCTGCATCTGTGCAGGGATTGCGGCCATCTCCAGATTCTCCATGTCGGCAATCCCGAGGTCCAGTACCGCAACTACGTCTACACGACCTCGCTCTCGCTCGGCCTGCGCGAGCATTTCGCCGGCTATGCCAACGACGTCGTCAGCCGCTTCGGCATCGCGCCGGGCTCGCTGGTCGTCGAGCTCGGCAGCAACGACGGATCGTTGCTCGGCTTCTTCAAGGAGCGCGGCATGCGGGTGCTCGGTGTCGATCCTGCGGTCGACATCGCCAAGCGCGCGACCGAGGCGGGGATCGAGACGATCGGCGACTTCTTCACCGATGCGATCGGTCACCGCATCCTGCAGAGCCACGGTGCGGCAAGCGTCGTGATCGCCAACAACATGATCGCCAATGTCGACAATCTCGATCCGCTCGTGATCGGCGTCCGCGACGTGCTGGCGCCGGACGGCTTGTTCGTGTTCGAAACGCAATACGGCGTCGACGTCACCGAGAAGAACCTGCTCGACACGGTCTATCACGAGCATCTGTCCTATTTTAACATCAAGCCGCTGATCCGCTTCTTTGCCCGGCTCGGCATGGAGCTGATCGACGTCCAGCACATCTGGACCAAGGGCGGCTCGATCCGCGTGACCGTGCAGCGCGCCGGCGGCGCCAAGAAACCCTCAGCTGAGGTTGCGCGCTTCGTCGCCGAGGAAGAGCGGCTCGGCGTCGATCAGCCGGCCTATTATGCGCCCTATGTGAAGCGGATCGCCGCCATCCGCGACGAACTGGTTGCGATGGCCGACGCCGCCCATGCGCGCGGTCAACTGGTCGCAGGCTACGGCGTGTCCGTGGGCACCACGACGCTGCTGCCGCAGTTCGGCCTGGAGAACAAGATCGACTTCCTGGTGGACGACGACCCCAAGAAGGGGAACGTGATGGCAGGTCCCGGCTACGACATCCCGATCCTGCCGCCGGCGGCCCTGTACGAGCGCAAGCCGGCGTTCGTCGTCGTCTTCGCCTGGCGCTATGTCGACCCGATCCGGGCCAAGCACGCCCGCTATTTCGCCGAAGGCGGCAAGTTCGTGGTGCCGCTGCCGGGCATCTCCATGGTCGACCGGGCCGACTGACGGTCGCCCAGGGCCGCCGCCAGCACGAGGAGGGCGGCCCGGCCGGTTCGAACGTCAGGAGCCCAGGCGGCCGGTGCGTTAAGCCGTTGATTCGCATGGGCTCTGGCGGAGGTCGCCGCGGACGAGGGGCGGTTTGGCCAGCGCGCCGCTACCTTGACGTTTGGCCTCATCCGCAGTAGATACCCCGCACTCGCTGCCGGCCCGTTAGACGCGGATCTCCGGCGCGGCTTTGAAATCCCCGAACAATCGAGCCCGGATTCCGGCTCATCCTTCGAGACAGAGGGCTGGGCCAACGGCGGCTGTTCGGATCCCTGAAATTCATTCGCGTCTGTCGACGGACGTTGGACATCAAAACGATGGCAGTCAGCCCGTTCAAGTTCTTGCAGGAAGTGCGCTCGGAGACCGCCAAGGTCACCTGGCCGACCCGCCGCGAGACCACGATCACCACCATCATGGTGTTCGTGATGGTCGCCGTGGCCTCGATCTTCTTCTTCGCCGCCGACCAGATCATCCGTGTCCTCATCACCTACCTTCTGGGCATTCACTGATGGCAACCGCAACCGCTCAACTGTCCGACAAGCGCTGGTACATCGTCCACGCCTATTCGAACTTCGAGAAGAAGGTCGCCGAATCCATCCGCGAGCAGGCCAAGCAGCGCGGGCTCGAGGAGCTGTTCGAGCTGGTGCTGGTGCCGACCGAGAAGGTCACGGAAGTGCGCCGCGGTCGCAAGATCGACGCCGAGCGCAAGTTCTTCCCCGGCTACGTGCTGGTGAAGATGAAGCTCACCGACGAGGCGTTTCATCTGATCAAGAACACGCCGAAGGTCACGGGCTTCCTCGGCGCTGAAAACAAGCCGATGCCGATCTCGGAAGCCGAGGCCATGCGGATCCTGCACCAGGTGCAGGAGGGCGTGGAACGGCCGAAGGCGTCGGTGTCGTTCGAGATCGGCGAGAACGTGCGCGTGGCCGATGGCCCGTTTGCCTCGTTCTCGGGCGTTGTCGAGGAAATCGACGAGGCGCGTTCGCGCGTGAAGGTCGCGGTGTCGATCTTCGGCCGCGCAACGCCCGTCGAGCTGGAATTCGGTCAGGTCGAGAAGGTCTGATCCGATGCTGTCATTGCCGGGCTTGATCCGGCAATCCATCTGCTTCGTGACAAAGCACTTTACGAAGCGGGATGGATGCCCGGGTCAAGCCCGGGCGTGACGAGAGTGGAGGCGGCGACGTCTCTGAAGAGGCCGTGGGAGGACGAGGGCGGTTGCCAGCCGCCCGTTGATCCCGACCACGAACCTGAAACCGCCGGCGGCATGCCGGCACAACAGGAGTGATACATGGCAAAGAAAGTGACCGGATACCTGAAGCTTCAGGTCCCGGCCGGTGCGGCGAATCCTTCGCCCCCGATCGGTCCCGCGCTCGGTCAGCGCGGTCTCAACATCATGGAGTTCTGCAAGGCGTTCAACGCGCAGACCCAGAAGGAAGAGAAGAACACCCCGATTCCCGTCGTGATCACGATCTACGCCGATCGTTCGTTCACGTTCGAGATGAAGACCCCCCCGATGTCGTTCTTCCTCAAGCAGGCTGCCAAGATCCAGTCCGGCTCGAAGGCGCCGGGCCGTGACAAGGCCGGCAAGGTGACCAAGGCGCAGGTGCGCGAGATCGCCGAGAAGAAGATGAAGGATCTCAATTGCGACACCATCGAGTCGGCCATGAAGATGGTCGAGGGCTCTGCCCGTTCGATGGGTCTGGAAGTGGCGGGGTAAGCGGTCATGGCAATCGGAAAGCGTTTGAACAAAGCCCGCGAAGGTGTTGACCGCGAAAAGCTTTACCCGCTCGCGGAAGCCATCAAGATGGTCAAGGAACGCGCGAAGGCGAAGTTCGACGAGACCATCGAGGTCGCGATCAATCTCGGCGTCGATCCGCGTCACGCCGACCAGATGGTCCGCGGCGTCGTGACCCTGCCGAACGGCACCGGCCGTACGCTCCGCGTCGGCGTGTTCGCCCGCGGCGCCAAGGCTGACGAAGCCAAGGCCGCCGGTGCCGACGTCGTCGGCGCCGAGGATCTGGTCGAGAAGGTGCAGAACGGCTCGATCGATTTCGACCGCTGCATCGCCACTCCCGACATGATGCCGCTGGTCGGCCGCCTCGGTAAGGTGCTCGGCCCGCGCGGCCTGATGCCGAACCCGAAGATCGGCACCGTGACCATGGACGTCACCGGTGCGGTGAAGGGTGCCAAGGGCGGCTCGGTCGAGTTCCGCGTCGAGAAGGCCGGCATCCTGCAGGCCGGCGTCGGCAAGGCCTCGTTCACCGAGGAGAAGCTGGTTGAGAACATCAAGGCTCTGGCCGATGCGGTCTCGAAGGCAAAGCCCGCGGGCTCCAAGGGCACCTACATCCAGCGCGTTGCGGTGTCCTCGACGATGGGCCCCGGCGTGAAGGTCGAGCCGGGCACCATTCTCGGCTAAAGGTTTGGAAATTGCATGAGGCGAGGGGCGGAATCGGGCAACCGATTCCGCCCCTCGTCGTTTGTGGCGGCACTCACCGGAAACAACAATGGCTGACAAGGTCCTGATCTATTCGCGCTTTCCCAAGACCATGATGGCGCGCTTCGCCGAGCGGTTCGATCTGCTCGACACCGGCGGCAAGCCCGCGCGCGAGGTGTTTCCGGCGGACGAGCTCAGTGGCATTCGCGCGCTGCTGACCGGCGGCGCCCAGCCGCTCGGCGCGGAAGCGATGGACCAGTTTCCGAAGCTCGGCGCCATCGTCTGCTACGGCACCGGCTATGACGGTATCGACCTGAAGGCGGCAGCCAGCCGCAACATCGCGGTCGGTCACAGCCCCGGCGCCAATGCCGCCTCGGTCGCCGATATCGCGATGACCCTGATGCTGGCGACGACGCGGCGGATCCTGGTCGCCGACCAGTATGTCCGCGGCGGCGATTGGGCCGCCTCGAAGCAGTCGCCGATGATGCGGCCGCAGGCCGGCATGCCCGGCCGCCGCATCGGCGTCTACGGCATGGGCGAGATCGGCCGCAAGATCGCCGCGCGCTGCGCCGCTTTCGAGAGCGAGGTCGGCTATTTCAGCCGGACCAAGTACGATCTGCCCTATCAATATTTCCCGTCGCTGGAGGCGCTGGCCGACTGGTGCAGCGTGCTGATGATCGCGGTCCGGGCGGGAGCCGAGACCCAGCACGTCGTCAATGCGGATATCCTGGGGCGCCTGGGCGCCGACGGCTACGTCGTCAACATCTCCCGCGGCTCTGTCATCGACGAGAAGGCCCTGGTCGCGGCGCTCTCCGACAAGACCATTGCCGGCGCCGGCCTCGACGTGTTCGAGAAGGAGCCGCACGCCCCCGACGCCCTGACGGCGCTGCCGAACGTGGTGTTTGCCCCCCATATCGGCGGCCACACCCTCGAATCGCATGTCGCCATGCAGAACTGCGTGCTGGCGAACCTGACCGCGTTCTTCGAGGGCAAGCCGCTGCCTTACGCGGTCAAATCGGCCTGAATCGGCCCTTGTCAGCCGGCCTCAAGGCCCGCCGGCAACGGATTGGAACTGGTGTGAATTTTGCTCTTGGCAAGCAGGCAAGGAGCGGTTAAAGAACCGCTTCCGGACGTGCCGGCCTCGGCTGGCGCGTTCGTGCACGCATTCCGAAAACCCGATACGACAGGAGATCATTCCTTTTCAGGACGTCCGCGAGGATTTGCCCGAAAAGGAAGGAAAATCCGTCGGTTGGTGGGATGCGGGCAGAGGTCGGGCGGTTCGCCGTCTGACCTTGTCCTGTCCAAGACTGCAGGCGCTTGCGGGAAATTTCGATTTCTCAACGGCTTAATCGTATGGCCTGCATAGACGGGTGAAGACCGGATTTCACTTCGCGTCCAGCTTTAAGGGCTGGCTGCGCGAAACGGGTCTGGTTCGGACCTCGACACGCCGTGGGCCTTAGCGGGCTCCCGGAGGGCAGGCTTTGAATTGTCGTCTCGCCCGGCGCGTGTCCTTCAGGGTTTTGGCCCCGAGGTTCAGGTTTTGGGTGGGACGATGGGTGTAACCCGGCGGTCCCGCTTCTTGCGATGACCGCCAACCGGAGAGAGCTTGCTGTGGAACGAGCGGCAAAAAAAGAGGCGGTCGAACAGCTCAATGAGGTCTTCAAGACCACGAGCGTCGCGGTCGTTGCTCAATATTCCGGCCTCACCGTCGCCCAGATGCAGAAGCTGCGCCAGCAGATGAAGCAGGCGGGTGCCGCGGTGAAGGTCTCGAAGAACCGTCTCGCCAAAATTGCTCTTGAAGGCACTGACGTCGTTGCCATCGGCCCCATGCTGAAGGGACCGACCGTGATCGCCACTTCGAACGATCCGGTAGCGGCGCCAAAGGTCGCCATCGAATTCGCCAAGGCGAACGAAAAGTTCGTCATTGTCGGCGGCTCGATGGGGAAGACCGTCCTGAATGTCGACGGCGTGAAGGCTCTTGCCTCGCTGCCGTCGCTTGACGAACTGCGCGGCAAGATCGTCGGCCTCATCGTGGCCCCGGCGACCAAGCTGGCCCAGCTCGCCAACGCGCCCGCGGGCAAGCTCGCGCGCGTCATCCAGGCTCATGCCTCAAAGGGCGAAGCGGCCTGACGCCCTTCGCAAAACTCAAACCCGAACCAGACTTACACGTAAGGAAACTGAACAATGGCTGACCTGCAGAAGATCGTTGACGACCTCTCGAGCCTCACCGTGCTCGAAGCTGCTGAACTGGCGAAGCTCCTTGAAGAGAAGTGGGGCGTTTCGGCTGCCGCGGCTGTCGCCGTGGCTGGCCCGGCTGGCGGTGGCGCTGCTGCTGCTCCGGCGGAAGAGAAGACCGAGTTCACGGTCGTTCTCGCCTCGGCTGGCGACAAGAAGATCGAGGTCATCAAGGAAGTCCGCGCCATCACCGGTCTCGGCCTGAAGGAAGCAAAGGACCTCGTCGAGGGTGCTCCGAAGCCGCTGAAGGAAGGCGTGAACAAGGAAGAAGCCGACAAGATCAAGGCCCAGCTCGAGAAGGCTGGCGCCAAGGTCGAGCTCAAGTAAGCACTGCTTACTGGCGCGGGATCCCGGGCGGAAAGCCCGGGATCCTTGTCTCGCCCTCAAGCAGGGCAGATGCAAAAGGCGTGCGACGGAACGTCCCGACGCGAGCCGAACACGAAAAAGTGTGGGGATTTGCGGGCTTAACCCTCGAATCTGCACTATTGTCGCCCCATATCGGGTCGACAGCACGAAAGCGCGGTGGGCAGGGAGGTCGGATTTCCCTGTAAGCCGTTGGGAGAGCAGGCTATTTCGGGCTTTTGCAGTCCGTGAAGACGATCGTTGTGACGGGCGGGCGCGCCTATGCGCCCCGCGCGTCGTTTTGCGTTTTGAAGGTCTGAAGAACAGATTCAGGACATTCCGGCCTGAAACTGAATTTCCGACCCCCAAAACGGGTTCGAAAAATTCAACCCGGGGAGCGGTGGCAACCGCGTTCCGGACGGCGCGCCCAGAGCGGGCGACGAAATGAGAGGCCACGATGGCGCAGCAGACATTCACCGGTCGCAAACGCGTTCGCAAGTTCTTCGGACACATCAAGGAAGTCGCCGAGATGCCGAACCTCATCGAGGTTCAGAAGGCGTCCTATGACCAGTTCCTGATGGTCGACGAGCCCGCGGGTGGTCGCCTCGACGAGGGCCTGCAGGCGGTGTTCCGCTCGGTGTTCCCGATCTCCGATTTCTCGGGCACCTCGATGCTGGAATTCGTCCGGTACGAGTTCGAGCAGCCGAAATACGACGTCGACGAGTGCCGCCAGCGCGGCATGACCTTCGCGGCCCCCCTCAAGGTGACGCTGCGCCTCATCGTGTTCGATATCGACGAGGAAACCGGCGCGAAGTCGGTGAAGGACATCAAGGAGCAGGACGTCTACATGGGCGACATCCCGCTCATGACGATGAACGGCACCTTCATCGTCAACGGCACCGAGCGCGTCATCGTCTCGCAGATGCACCGTTCGCCCGGCGTGTTCTTCGATCACGACAAGGGCAAGACCCATTCCTCGGGCAAGCTCCTGTTCGCCGCCCGCGTGATCCCGTATCGCGGCTCCTGGCTCGACATCGAGTTCGACGCCAAGGACATCGTCTATGCCCGTATCGACCGTCGCCGCAAGATTCCGGTGACGTCGCTGATGTTCGCCCTCGGCCTCGACGGCGAGGCGATCCTGTCGACGTTCTACAAGAAGATCCTCTACAAGCGGACCAAGGAAGGCTGGCGCGTTCCGTTCGACGCCAACCGCTTCCGCGGCTACTCGACCGTCAACGATTTGATCGACGCCGATACCGGCAAGGTCGTGCTCGAGGCTGGCAAGAAGCTCACCGTCCGCGCCGCCCGCCAGCTCCAGGAGAAGGGGCTGAAGGCGCTGCGCATGGCCGATGAGGAGCTGGTCGGCAATTACATCGCCGAGGACCTCGTCAACCCGAAGACCGGTGAGATCCACGCCGAAGCCGGTGAGGAAATCACCGACAAGTCGATGAAGGTGCTCAACGAGCACGGCTACAAGGAATTGCCGCTCCTCGACATCGACCACGTCAATGTCGGCCCCTACATCCGCAACACGCTCTCGGCCGACAAGAACATGACGCGTGAAGACGCGCTGTTCGACATCTACCGCGTGATGCGTCCGGGCGAGCCGCCGACGCTGGACTCGGCGCAGGCCATGTTCCAGTCGCTGTTCTTCGACGCCGAGCGTTACGACCTCTCCGCGGTCGGCCGCGTCAAGATGAACATGCGCCTCGACCTCGATGCGCCCGACACCCAGCGCACGCTGCGCAAGGAAGACATCCTCTCCGTCATCAAGACGCTGGTGGATTTGCGCGACGGCAAGGGCGAGATCGACGACATCGACCATCTCGGCAATCGCCGCGTGCGCTCGGTCGGCGAACTCATGGAGAACCAGTACCGCATCGGCCTGCTGCGCATGGAGCGCGCGATCAAGGAGCGCATGTCCTCGGTCGACATCGACACGGTCATGCCGCAGGACCTGATCAACGCCAAGCCCGCGGCCGCCGCCGTGCGCGAGTTCTTCGGCTCCTCGCAGCTCTCGCAGTTCATGGACCAGACCAACCCGCTCTCGGAGATCACCCACAAGCGCCGCCTGTCGGCGCTTGGACCGGGCGGTCTGACCCGCGAGCGCGCCGGCTTCGAAGTCCGCGACGTGCATCCGACCCATTACGGCCGCATCTGCCCGATCGAGACGCCGGAAGGTCCGAACATCGGTCTGATCAACTCGCTCGCGACCTTCGCGCGCGTGAACAAGTACGGCTTCGTCGAGACGCCGTACCGCAAGGTCAAGGACGGCCGCGTCACCGACGAGGTCGTGTACCTCTCGGCGATGGAGGAGGGCCGCTACACGGTCGCGCAGGCCAACGTGCCGCTCGACCCGAAGGGCCGCTTCACCGAAGACCTCGTGGTCTGCCGTCACGCCGGCGAAGTCTTGCCGGTGACGCCGGACAAGGTCGATTACATGGACGTGTCGCCGAAGCAGCTGGTTTCGGTCGCAGCGGCCCTGATCCCGTTCCTCGAGAACGACGACGCCAACCGCGCGCTGATGGGCTCGAACATGCAGCGCCAGGCGGTGCCGCTGGTTCGCGCCGAGGCGCCGTTCGTTGGTACGGGCATGGAAGGCGTCGTTGCGCGTGACTCGGGTGCCGCGATCGCGGCGCGCCGTTCGGGCGTGATCGACCAGATCGACGCGACCCGCGTCGTCATCCGTGCGACGGAAGATCTCGATCCGACCAAGTCGGGCGTCGATATCTACCGTCTGATGAAGTACCAGCGCTCGAACCAGTCGACCTGCATCAACCAGCGTCCGCTGGTGAAGGTCGGCGACATCGTCAAGAAGGGCGACATCATCGCCGACGGTCCGTCGACCGATCTCGGTGAGCTCGCGCTCGGCCGTAACGTGCTCGTCGCGTTCATGCCGTGGAACGGCTACAACTTTGAAGACTCGATCCTGCTCTCCGAGCGGATCGTGAAGGAAGACGTCTTCACCTCGATCCACATCGAGGAGTTCGAGGTGATGGCCCGCGACACCAAGCTCGGGCCCGAGGAAATCACCCGCGACATTCCGAACGTCTCGGAAGAAGCGCTGAAGAACCTCGACGAAGCCGGTATCGTCTACATCGGCGCGGAAGTGCGTGCGGGCGACATCCTGGTCGGCAAGATCACGCCGAAGGGCGAGAGCCCGATGACGCCGGAAGAAAAGCTCCTGCGCGCCATCTTCGGCGAGAAGGCGTCCGACGTTCGCGACACTTCGCTGCGCGTTCCCCCGGGCGTGCAGGGCACGATCGTTGAAGTGCGCGTGTTCAACCGTCACGGCGTCGACAAGGACGAGCGTGCGCTGGCGATCGAGCGGGAAGAGATCGAGCGTCTGGCCAAGGACCGCGACGACGAGCAGGCGATCCTGGACCGCAACGTCTACAACCGTCTTGCCGAGCTCCTCGAGGGGCGGCAGGGCATCGCCGGCCCCAAGGGCTTCAAGAAGGACACCAAGATCACCCGTGCGGTGCTCGAGGAGTACCCGAAGTCGCAGTGGTGGCTGTTCGCCTCGCCGAACGACAAGCTGATGGCCGAGATCGAGGCCATGCGGAAGCAGTACGACGAGTCGAAGAAGGGGCTCGAGCAGCGCTTCCTCGACAAGGTCGAGAAGCTGCAGCGCGGTGACGAATTGCCGCCCGGCGTGATGAAGATGGTCAAGGTCTTCGTCGCGGTGAAGCGCAAGATCCAGCCCGGCGACAAGATGGCCGGCCGCCACGGCAACAAGGGCGTGGTGTCGAAGATCGTGCCGATCGAGGACATGCCGTTCCTCGAAGACGGCACGCACGCCGACATCGTGCTCAATCCGCTCGGCGTGCCCTCGCGCATGAACGTCGGACAGATCCTCGAGACCCATCTCGGCTGGGCCTGCGCCGGCCTCGGCAAGCGTATCGGCCAGACGGTCGATGCCTATTTGTCGAAGCAGGACATCAAGCCGCTGAAGGAGACCTTGAAGAAGGTCTACGGCGAGGACGAGACCATCAAGTCGCTCAACGACAACGAGCTGCTCGAACTCGGCCATAACCTCAGCCGCGGCGTGCCGATCGCAACGCCCGTGTTCGACGGCGCCAAGGAAGCCGACATCGAGGAGATGCTGAAGCTTGCCGGTCTCGACGCGTCGGGCCAGTCGACCGTCTATGACGGCCGCACTGGCGATGCCTTCGATCGCAAGGTGACGGTGGGCTACATCTACATGCTCAAGCTGCACCATCTGGTCGACGACAAGATCCATGCGCGTTCGATCGGTCCGTACTCGCTCGTCACCCAGCAGCCGCTGGGCGGCAAGGCGCAGTTCGGCGGCCAGCGCTTCGGCGAAATGGAGGTGTGGGCGCTCGAGGCTTACGGCGCGGCGTACACGCTCCAGGAAATGCTGACGGTGAAGTCGGACGACGTCGCCGGCCGCACCAAGGTGTACGAGGCGATCGTGCGCGGCGACGACACGTTCGAGGCCGGTATTCCGGAATCGTTCAACGTGCTGGTCAAGGAAATGCGCTCGCTCGGCCTCAACGTCGACCTGCACAACTCCAAGATGGGACCGGCGCCGACGTCGGAAGCTGCCGAGTAATTCGACCTGTCATGCCCGGCCTTCGCGGCCGGGCATTGGCGCCCCTCCTGATGCCTTGAGGGCAGGGCGCCCCACGAAGTGATTTTCGAATTTGCGGCCGGAGGCGACCGGCACGCGAGGAGAAGACGATGAACCAAGAAATTATGAATCTCTTCAACCCGACGACGCCGGCTCAGGTCTTCGACCAGATCCGGATCTCGATCGCGTCTCCAGAGAAGATTCTGTCCTGGTCCTACGGCGAGATCAAGAAGCCGGAGACCATCAACTACCGCACCTTCAAGCCCGAGCGCGACGGCCTGTTCTGCGCGCGCATCTTCGGGCCGATCAAGGATTACGAGTGCTTGTGCGGCAAGTACAAGCGCATGAAGTACAAGGGCATCATCTGCGAGAAGTGCTCGGTCGAGGTCACGCTGTCGCGCGTCCGGCGCGAGCGCATGGGCCATATCGAGCTCGCCGCCCCCGTCGCCCACATCTGGTTCCTGAAGTCGCTGCCCTCGCGCATCGGCCTTCTGCTGGACATGACGCTGAAGGATCTCGAGCGGATCCTCTACTTCGAATACTACGTCGTTCTCGAGCCGGGCCTCACCGCGCTCAAGGACCGTCAGCTGCTGTCTGAAGACGAGTACCTGAAGGCACAGGACGAGTACGGCCAGGACAGCTTCACCGCCATGATCGGCGCCGAAGCCATTCGCGAGCTGCTCAAGGGCATGGACCTCGAGAAGCTCGAGGCGAGCTTGCGCGTCGAGATGCAGGAGACCGACTCCGACATCAAGCACAAGAAGCTCGCCAAGCGCCTGAAGATCGTGGAAGCGTTCCGCCACTCCGGCAACAAGCCGGAATGGATGATCATGACCGTGGTCCCGGTGATTCCGCCGGACCTGCGTCCGCTGGTGCCGCTGGACGGCGGCCGCTTCGCGACCTCGGATCTCAACGACCTCTACCGCCGCGTCATCAACCGCAACAACCGCTTGAAGCGGCTGATGGAGCTGCGCGCGCCGGACATCATCATCCGCAACGAGAAGCGCATGCTTCAGGAAGCGGTCGATGCGCTGTTCGACAACGGCCGCCGCGGCCGCGTCATCACCGGCGCCAACAAGCGCCCGCTGAAGTCGCTCGCCGACATGCTCAAGGGCAAGCAGGGCCGGTTCCGTCAGAACCTGCTCGGCAAGCGCGTCGACTATTCGGGCCGTTCGGTGATCGTGGTCGGTCCCGAGCTGCGCCTGCATCAGTGCGGCCTGCCGAAGAAGATGGCGCTCGAGCTGTTCAAGCCGTTCATCTATTCGCGGCTCGACGCCAAGGGCCTGTCCACCACGGTGAAGCAGGCCAAGAAGCTGGTCGAGAAGGAGCGGCCCGAGGTCTGGGACATCCTGGACGAGGTCATCCGCGAGCATCCGGTGCTGCTGAACCGCGCACCGACGCTGCATCGCCTCGGCATTCAGGCGTTCGAGCCCGTGCTGATCGAGGGCAAGGCGATCCAGCTGCATCCGCTGGTCTGCTCGGCATTCAACGCTGACTTCGACGGCGACCAGATGGCCGTGCACGTCCCGCTGTCGCTCGAAGCGCAGCTGGAAGCGCGCGTCCTGATGATGTCGACCAACAACATCCTGCATCCGGCCAACGGTCAGCCGATCATCGTGCCGTCGCAGGACATCGTGCTCGGTCTCTACTACGTTTCGATCATGCGCGAAGGTCTGCCCGGCGAGGGCAAGATCTTCGGCGACATGGCCGAGCTCGAGCACGCCCTGCACGCGAAGGTCATCCACCTCCACACCAAGATCAAGTACCGGTGGCAGGGCATGGACGAGACCGGCAAGGTCTCGACGCGCTGGATCGAGACCACCGCCGGCCGCGTCATGCTCGGCAATCTCTTGCCGAAGAACCCGCGGATTTCGTACGAGATCATCAACAAGCTGATGACCAAGCGCGAGATCTCGGGCGTCATCGACCAGGTCTACCGCCACTGCGGACAGAAGGAGACGGTGATCTTCTGCGACCGCATCATGGCGCTCGGCTTCTACAACGCGTTCAAGGCCGGCATCTCGTTCGGCAAGGACGACATGGTCGTGCCGCACGGCAAGTGGAAGATCGTCGACACCACCCGTACGCTGGCGAAGGATTTCGAGCAGCAGTACAACGACGGTCTGATCACCCACGGCGAGAAGTACAACAAGGTCGTCGACGCCTGGTCGAAGGCCACGGAAGAAATCGCCAAGGCGATGATGAAGGAGATCTCCTCGACCAAGAAGACGGCGAGCGGGGCCGACGCCGACATCAACTCGATCTACATGATGGCTCACTCCGGTGCCCGCGGTTCGCCGGCCCAGATGCGCCAGCTCGCCGGCATGCGCGGCCTGATGGCCAAGCCGTCGGGCGAGATCATCGAGACGCCGATCATCTCGAACTTCAAGGAAGGCCTCTCGGTGCTCGAGTACTTCAACTCGACCCACGGCGCCCGTAAGGGCCTCGCGGACACCGCGTTGAAGACCGCGAACTCGGGCTACCTGACCCGTCGTCTCGTCGACGTCGCGCAGGACTGCATCATCACGCAGAGCGACTGCGGCACCAAGCTCGGCATCAAGATGCGCGCCATCGTCGATGCCGGCACCGTGGTCGCTTCGCTCGGCTCGCGCATCCTCGGACGCACGGCCTGCGAAGACATCCGTGACAGCTCGGGCAAGGTGATCATCAAGCGCGACACGCTGATGGAAGAGAGCCACCTGGACGCCATCCAGCAGGGTGGTGTGCAGGAGGTGAAGATCCGCTCGGCGCTGACCTGCGAGCTCGTCAACGGCATCTGCGGCAAGTGCTACGGCCGCGACCTCGCCCGCGGCACGCCGGTCAACCACGGTGAAGCCGTCGGCGTCATCGCGGCGCAGTCGATCGGCGAGCCCGGCACCCAGCTGACCATGCGCACCTTCCACATCGGTGGTGCGGCGCAGCTCAACGAGCAGTCCTTCGTCGAAGCCAATTTCGACGGCAAGATCGTGATCCGGAACAAGGCCATCGCCCGCAACAGCGAAGGTCATCTGATCGCGATGGTGCGCAACATGGTGGTGGCGATCGTCGATGCCGACGGCACCGAGCGTGCGACGCACCGCGTCCAGTACGGCTCGCGCCTGCACGTCGACGAAGGCGACATGGTCAAGCGTGGCCAGCGCATCGTCGAGTGGGATCCCTACACCCGTCCGCTCCTCACCGAGGTCGAAGGCACGATCGGCTTCGAGGATCTGGTCGAGGGGCAGTCGATCTCGGAAACGCTCGACGAGGCAACCGGTATCGCCAAGCGCGTGGTCATCGACTGGCGCTCGACTCGCGGCGGCTCGGACCTGCGTCCGGCCATCGTGATCAAGGGCAAGGATGGCAAGGTGCTCAAGCTCGCCCGTGGCGGCGATGCCCGCTACATGCTGTCGGTCGATGCCATTCTCTCGGTCGACGTCGGAGCCAAGGTCAACCCGGGCGACATCCTCGCCCGTGTCTCGACCGAAAGCGCCAAGACGCGTGACATCACCGGCGGTCTGCCGCGGGTGGCGGAACTGTTCGAGGCACGGCGTCCGAAGGATGCGGCGATCATCGCCGAGATCGCGGGCACCATCCGGTTCGGGCGCGACTACAAGAACAAGCGTCGCATCTCGATCGAGCCGATGGACAAGACCGACGAGCCGCGCGAGTACCTGATCCCGAAGGGCAAGCACATCCACCTTCAGGACGGCGACGTCGTCGAAAAGGGCGACTTCATCGTCGAAGGCAACCCGGCGCCGCACGACATCCTTGCGGTCAAGGGCATCGAGGAGCTCGCGGCCTACCTGGTCAACGAAATCCAGGAGGTCTACCGGCTCCAGGGCGTGCTCATCAACGACAAGCACATCGAGGTGATTGTCCGTCAGATGCTCCAGAAGGTGGAAGTCACCGACCAGGGCGACACGGACATGATCTCCGGCGAGCAGGTCGACAAGATCGAGTTCGACGCGCTGAACGAGAAGGCCAAGGAAGAGGGCAAGAAGGTCGCCACGGGTACGCCGGTTCTGCTCGGCATCACCAAGGCGAGCCTCCAGACCCGTTCGTTCTTCTCGGCGGCCTCGTTCCAGGAGACCACCCGCGTCCTCACGGAAGCGGCGGTCAACGGCAAGATCGATCCGCTCGAAGGCCTCAAGGAGAACGTCATCGTCGGCCGGCTGATCCCGGCGGGCACCGGCGCCTCCATGGCCAAGATCCGCGAAGTCGCAATGAAGCGCGACAAGCTGATCCTGGACGAGCGCGAGAAGCAGGCGGCCGTCGTGTCGCCCGCGCCTGAGGCGGAGCTTCCTGCGCTGCCCCCCGCGGAATAATCGTTCATCCGTAGGAATACCGAGGACACTGAAAAGGCCGGCGGAAGCCGGCCTTTTTGCTGCTTTCTTTCCTTGCTGCGATGCGGGATCAACCTTTGTTCATCTTTCCTTCAGGCGCAAAAGCGCTTCTGCTAGGGGAGTTTAGGCCGGTGGATCCCGTGACGGGGGCAGGGCCGGAGACCACGGAACTCACATGCTTGATCTGGCAATCGTAGGCGGCGGCCCGGGCGGGCTGATGAGCGCCTGGTATTTGAAGCGCAAGCTTGGCGACCTCTGCCGCGTCACCATCTACGAGGCCTCCGACCGGCTCGGTGGCAAGGTGGTCACGCGCAAATTCGATTCGGCGCCAGCGATGTATGAAGCCGGCGTCGCCGAGATCTACGACTACTCGATGACCGGCCCCGATCCGCTGCGCGAGCTGATCCAGCATTTCGGGCTGCAGACCATTCCGATGGATGCCGAGCAGGTGCATCTCGGCGGCGAGCTCCTGAACGACGTTCCCGGCATGCGCCGCAGATACGGCGCCAAGACCGCCGCTGCGATCGAGGCGTTCCGCAAGCGCTGTACCGAGATGATGTCGCCAATCGAATATTACGAGGGCGTCGGCGCGCACGACAACGAGAATCCCTGGGCCTACAAGACCGCCGAGCAGGTGCTCGACGAGGAGGTCGACGACGAGACCGCCAAGCGCTTCTTCAAGGTGATGGCGCGTTCCGACATCGCGACCGAGAGCCACAACACCAACGGCCTCAACGCGCTCAAGAACTACCTGATGGATGTCGACGGCTATATCGGCCTCTATTCCATCCAGAACGGCAACGAGCAGCTGATCGAGTGCCTGCAGTCGGAGGTCAACGCCGACATCCAGCTCAATCACCGCGTCCTCGCCGTGGGCAAAGCGCCGACCGGCCGCTACCAGCTCAAGATGATGAACGGCAAGGGACCGGAGACGCGCGACTTCGATCTCGTGCTGGTCTGCCTGCCGCATTCCTGGCTCGCCACCATGGGGTGGGAAGGCGAGCAGCTGCGCAAGTCGATGGTCAAGCACGTCTCCTATTTCGACCGTCCCGCACATTACCTGCGCGTCTCGATCCTGTTCGACACCCCGTTCTGGGGCGAGAAGATTCCCGGCGCCTGGTTCATGTCGGAAGCCTTCGGCGGCTGCTGCGTCTACAACGAGGGCGCGCGCCATGACGTCGGCAAGCATGGCGTGCTGAACTGGCTGATTCCCGGCTCCGATGCGCTCGCGTTCGCCAACCTGTCGGACCAGGAGCTGATCGACGCCGCGCTGAAATCGCTGCCGGCTTCGCTTGGCGATGCGCGTGCGCATTTCATGGAAGGCAAGATCCACCGCTGGCTGTCGTCGGTGAACGCGATACCCGGCGGTCTGCCGGTGCGCGACGTCATGACCAACCACCGTCCCGAGCCGAAGGAGCATCCCGGCATCGTCGTGGTCGGCGACTATCTCTTCGACTCGACGCTGAACGGCCTGCTCGATTCCTCCGACGCCGCCACCGACATCATCCTGACCGAGATGATGCGCCTGCGCCGCGAACGCGCGCAGCAGGACAAGCCGCTCTCCGACAAGATCGACCGCGATTATTTCGAGAACTATCGCGGTCAGGGTCCCTATCACGAGGCGTGGCGCCACTTCACCGACCCCGATTATCTCACGAGCCTGCTCGGCATCGTCTGGGGCAGGACCAAGGGCGCCAAGCTGCTCGTCGCGGGCTCGGCCAGCGGCGAGCTGGTGGGCGCGCTGCGCGACCGCGGCATCGATGCCTACGGCATCGAGAACAACCGCGCCATCCATGCCAAGACGCCGAAGGCGCTGAGAAAGTACAACAAGCTCGGCTCGATCACCGACATGCCGTTCAAGGACGGCGCGTTCGATTTCGTGTTCGAGACCAGCCTCTGCCACGTTTCCCCGAAGCAGGTGGTCCGCGCGATCCGCGAGCTCAACCGCGTGGTGAAGACCGGCCTCGTATTCGGCTCGATCACCTCGGACATGGCGCCGGCGCTGATCGACCGCTACGACCTCTTGCGCGGGGTCAAGAAGCTCGGCACCTGGTGGGAATGGTCCGAACTGTTCTTCGGCAACGGTTTCGACCTCTCGATGCACCGCAAGGATTGCACCGATGCGCTCTGGGAGGCGACGCTCGCCGCCAACAAGGGGCCGGGGCAGTGGTACGCCGACGCCGACAGCTTGCGCTATTCCTTCTTCGACAAGGTCGAGGACGACGACGAGGACTAACCTCGGAACGTGCGTCGAATTCGCCAATTGTTTTGCCGAACTCATCCTGATCGCATAGAATCGGCGCAATAGCGGTTGCCGCTATGTCCTGCTTTCTCTGCGGTCATGCCGGCCGTCAGCATCGGTTGGTTTCATGGCATCCAAGCCTCTCTCGCCCGACGACAAGTCTCTTTCGCCCGACAAACAGAAGCTCGCCGAATCCAGGGCGGCCGAGCTCGACGACAAGCTCGCTGCGGCGGCCAAGCCGGACCTCGAGGATGAGGAGGACGACGAAGACGAGGCGGATGACGAGCTGGAGCTCGATGACGACGACGAGGACGAGGATCTCGTCGTCTTTACCGCCCGTGAAGCCGCCGGCGCGCTCGCGACCATCGTCGGCTTCGTCAAACCCTTTCTGTCGAACTACAAGCGGATGCTGTCATTCGTGGCGTTCGGCGTCTTCGTCGAGACGCTGTTCAACGTCATCATGCCGCTCAGCCTCAAGTTCCTGATCGACGATGCGCTCGGCGAGGAGGATTTTCAGGCGCTGTACAAGATTCTCGGCGTGCTTGCCGTCGCCGGAATCTTCACCTCCATCGTCGCCGTCTGGTACGAGCGTTGGGACGCGCGACTGGCGGCGTGCATCATTTCCGACGTCCGCAAGCGCCTGTTCGAGCACGTCCAGGACCTGCCTGCTGCCTATTTCGGCCGCACAAAGCGCGGCGAGATCCTGTCGCGCTTCTCGGTCGACCTCTCGGCCTTCGAAGGCTCGGTGAAGACCTTCGCCAACAGTGCTGCGCTGCCGTTCCTGGAATTGATCGCCGGCATCATCCTGATGGTATTTTTGAACTGGCAGCTCGCGGTGGTCGCGCTGCTGGTGTTCCCGATCACGCTGATCGGTCCGCGGATCCTGACGCCCAAGGCGGTGCAGGCCAATTACGAGCAGAAGCTCAACGAGAGCGCGCTGCTCGGCATGGTGCAGGAGAACGTGGCGGCGCAGGCCGTGATCAAGGCGTTCAGCCTGCAGCGCAGGATGTTCGGCTTCTTCACCTTCCGCAACGACGCGACGCGCGACAAGATCGCCTCGGCCGCGTTCCTGTCGACCATGGTGGAGCGGACGGTGACCATCTCGGTGCTGATGCTGCACCTCGTGGTGCTCGCGATCGGCGCGTATCTGGCGACCAAGGGCCAGATCACCATCGGCACCTTCGTCACCTTCGAGAGCGCGTTCTGGGAAGTCTCCTACAACATCGCCCACGTCATGCATTTCATCCCGGTGTCGATCTCCTCGGCCGCCGCGATCCGGCACATGCAGGAGCTGCTCGACGAGCCGACCCGCGCCGCCGATCGTCCCGGCGCGCCCGATTTGCCGCGCATCACCAACGACATCACCTTCGACCACGTCAGCTTCCAGTACGAGGGCAGCCAGACGCCGGTGCTGGACAATCTCAGTCTCAAGCTCAACGCGGGCAAGCGCATCGCGATCGTCGGCCCGAGCGGCTCCGGCAAGAGCACCTTGCTCAACCTGATCCTGCGGCTCTACGTGCCGGACGAGGGGCGCGTCACCATTGACGGCGTCGACGTCCGCAAGGTGACGCTGGATTCGCTGCGCCGGAGCATGGCGGTGGTGTTCCAGGAGAACATGCTGTTCAACATGTCGATCCGCGAGAACATCCGGCTCGGCAAGGAGGGCGCGACCGACGAGGAGGTGGAGGAGGCCGCCAAGAAGGCCGAGATCCACCGCTACATCATGAGTCTGCCGCAGCGCTACGACACGCCGGTCGGCGAGCGCGGCGACACGCTCTCGGGCGGCCAGCGCCAGCGTATCGCGATCGCGCGCGCGATCATCCGCAACCCCTCGGTGCTGCTGCTGGACGAGGCCACCTCGGCGCTGGACCAGACCACGGAAGCGGCGATCAACCGCACCCTGCTCAAGGTCGCCAAGGGCCGCACCATGATCTGGTCGACCCACCGCCTGACCTCGGTGGTCGAGATGGACGAGATCATCGTGATCTCAGGGGGCAGGGCGATCGAGCGCGGCTCGCATGCCCAACTGCTCGCCAAGAACGGGACCTATCGCAAGCTCTGGAACGACCAGATCCACCAGCCGCATGGCGCGGGGGCTCTTGCCGACGAGGGCCCGGACGAGGACGATGAAGACGACCTCGAGGACGATGAGGACGAGGACGACGACGAGGAGTGAGAGGCAGCGCTGATTCTGCGAATCCCGTCATCGGCCTCGTGCCGTCAGCGCGTCAGGGCTTCGATTTCAAGACCTATGCCGGATCGCTCTCATGCGGATTGGCCGGGACCGGGCAGGGCGGGTGTCGGTCGCGTCGGATGGCCCGCCGTCTGTTGTGGTGAAATCCCGGTCGCCAATTTCGGCCGAAGTGAAGAGATTAATGCGCCTTAACGAATTGAGAGCGCAAAAAGGCCCATCCAAGCATCATAAAGTGTCTTTTTATCCGGGCACAAATTGCCGGCGCGCTAGCGAAATGCGATGCATGTACCCATATGGAGGAGGTGCGGTGAGGGTGGCAAACAGCTATTTCGACAGGCGCCTGAAGCGCTTCGTGACTGTCGTTTCGCCTTGACTTGAGCGATTCCCACTTATAGAAAGCGCCTCACTTAACGACAGGCGGTGAGCATCGCCAGCGTCGGAACGGGCCACCCGTTAGACCTCCAAAGACTAGAGCCGCAAGGACTAGATCCACGAGGGTCGCTCAAGACGGGCACCAACCTCGACGAATGCCGCTCAAACGCTGTCGATCATAGCTAGGCAATGCCAGTGCGATTCTAGTTCTCTTGAGCTCATTCTCTTGAGATCGAATTCGGATGCATGACCTCGGTGCGCGGGCCACAGCTTTACGCTGATTGGCCTGAAAACTGCGGTCCTCTGTGGCGTCGTAACGCTTTCCGCTCGGTGATGGAGCGGTTGGCGCAATTTCGCTTTGTGCGGATTGTTCCGTGCGAGGCGGCCTCGTCGGGCGGGTGGCTCGAAACGAATTGCGGTTCCGGCAACGGGCCGCGGCAAGACAGCGGTCCCGCAAGGGACCGCGGCAGAACAAAGGGTAAGGCCAGGATGCCGACGATCAACCAGCTGATCGCTCAACCGCGTGAAGTGCAGAAGTCGCGCAAGAAGGTGCCGGCGCTGCAGCAGTCGCCGCAGAAGCGTGGTGTTTGCACCCGCGTCTACACCACGACCCCGAAGAAGCCGAACTCGGCACTTCGTAAGGTCGCCAAGGTGCGCCTGACCAACGGCTTCGAGGTGATCGGCTACATTCCCGGTGAAGGCCATAACCTCCAGGAGCACTCGGTGGTCATGATCCGCGGCGGCCGCGTCAAGGACTTGCCCGGCGTGCGCTACCACATCCTCCGCGGCGTTCTGGATACCCAGGGCGTCAAGAACCGTAAGCAGCGTCGTTCGAAGTACGGCGCGAAGCGTCCGAAGTAAGCGGGAACCAGCTCCATGTCTCGTCGCCACTCAGCGGAAAAGCGCGAAGTTCTTCCCGATCCGAAGTTCGGGAACATCATCGTCACGAAGTTCATGAACTCGGTGATGTACGCCGGCAAGAAGTCGGTCGCGGAAGGCATCGTCTACGGTGCGTTCGGCATCATCGAATCCAAGACCAAGCAGAACCCGCTCGGTGTGTTCGAGCAGGCGCTCGAGAACGTCATGCCGACGATCGAGGTTCGCTCCCGCCGCGTCGGCGGCGCCACCTACCAGGTTCCGGTTGAAGTTCGTTCGACCCGCCGTCAGGCGCTGGGCATTCGCTGGCTGATCTCGGCCGCGCGCGAGCGCAACGAGAAGACCATGACCGAGCGGCTCTCGGCCGAGTTGCTGGATGCCTCGAACAACCGTGGCAATGCCGTCAAGAAGCGTGAAGACGTGCACCGGATGGCGGAAGCCAACCGTGCCTTCTCGCACTATCGCTGGTAACGGCGAAACACGGAATCTAAGGAACATCCAATGCCCCGCGTTCATGCCATAGAGAATTACCGCAACTTCGGTATCATGGCGCATATTGATGCCGGCAAGACCACGACGACCGAGCGCATCCTCTATTACACCGGCAAGAGCCACAAGATCGGCGAAGTGCACGAAGGTGCCGCGACGATGGACTGGATGGAGCAGGAGCAGGAGCGTGGCATCACGATCACCTCGGCTGCGACCACCGCCTTCTGGGCCGGCAAGCGCCTGAACATCATCGACACCCCCGGCCACGTCGACTTCACCATCGAGGTCGAGCGTTCGTTGCGTGTGCTCGACGGCGCCGTCTGCGTGCTCGACTCCAACCAGGGCGTCGAACCCCAGACCGAGACCGTCTGGCGCCAGGGCGACAAGTACAAGGTTCCGCGCATCGTCTTCGCCAACAAGATGGACAAGACCGGTGCCGACTTCTTCAAGTGTCTGTCCGACATCGTCGACCGCCTCGGCGCCAAGCCGATCGCGATCCAGCTCCCGATCGGTGCCGAGAACAACTTCAGGGGTCTCGTCGACCTCGTGAAGATGCAGGGCATCATCTGGAACGATGAATCGCTCGGCGCGAAGTTCGACTATGTCGACATCCCGGAAGATCTGGTCGAGCAGGCCAAGGAATATCGCGAGAAGATGGTGGAAGCCGCCGTCGAGCTCGACGACGACGCCATGGCCGCCTATCTCGACGGCAAGGAGCCGGACGAAGAGACGCTGAAGCGCCTGATCCGCAAGGCGGTGCTGACCGGTGCGTTCTATCCCGTGCTGTGCGGCTCGGCCTTCAAGAACAAGGGCGTGCAGCCCCTGCTCGACGCCGTCGTCGACTATCTGCCGTCGCCGATCGACGTGCCCGCGATCAAGGGCACCGACGATCGCGGCAACGAGGTCGTGCGCAAGGCGGACGACAAGGAGCCGCTCGCGCTGCTCGCGTTCAAGATCATGGACGACCCGTTCGTCGGCACCATCACCTTCTGCCGCATCTACTCCGGCGTCCTGCAGAGCGGCACCGGCGTCGTGAACTCGACGCGCGAGAAGAAGGAGCGCATCGGGCGCATGCTGTTGATGCATGCGAACAACCGCGAGGACATCAAGGAAGCCTATGCCGGCGACATCGTCGCGCTGGCCGGCCTGAAGGAAGCGCGCACCGGTGACACGCTGTGCGATCCCGACAAGCAGGTGATCCTGGAGAAGATGGAATTCCCCGAGCCGGTCATCGAGATCGCGATCGAGCCGAAGTCCAAGGCCGACCAGGAGAAGCTGGGCGTGGCGCTGGCCAAGCTGGCTGCGGAGGATCCGTCCTTCCGCGTGTCGACCGACCAGGAGTCCGGCCAGACCATCCTCAAGGGCATGGGCGAGCTCCATCTCGACATCAAGGTCGACATCCTCAAGCGGACCTACAAGGTCGACGCCAACATCGGCGCGCCCCAGGTTGCGTTCCGTGAGCGCGTCACCAAGAAGGCCGAGGTCAAGTACACCCACAAGAAGCAGACCGGCGGTACCGGTCAGTTCGCTGAAGTGTCGATCGTGGTCGAGCCGAACGAGCCCGGCAAGGGTTACGAGTTCGAGTCCAAGATCGTCGGCGGTGCGGTTCCGAAGGAATACATCCCCGGCGTCGAAAAGGGCCTCAACAGCGTGATGAGCTCTGGCGTGGTCGCGGGCTTCCCCGTGGTCGACGTCAAGGTTCAGCTCGTCGACGGCAAGTATCACGACGTCGACTCGTCGGCGCTCGCCTTCGAAATCGCAGCGCGCGCGGCGTTCCGCGAAGCGCTGCAGAAGGGCAAGTCCGTTCTGCTCGAGCCGATCATGAAGGTCGAGGTCGTGACCCCGGAAGACTACACCGGTTCGGTCATCGGCGACCTGAATTCGCGGCGCGGTCAGATCCAGGGTCAGGACATGCGCGGCAACGCCAACGTCATCAACGCGATGGTGCCGCTCATGAACATGTTTGGTTACGTGAATAACCTGCGCTCGATGAGCCAGGGTCGCGCGACCTTCACCATGCAGTTCGACCACTACGCAGAAGCGCCGGCCAACGTGTCGGCAGAAGTCCAGAAGAAGTTTGCCTGATTGTCGTCGGTCTCAAGCTGACGATTGAACGGAGAGTCAAATGGCCAAAGCAAAGTTTGAACGTACCAAGCCGCACTGCAACATCGGCACCATCGGTCACGTCGACCATGGCAAGACGTCGCTGACGGCGGCGATCACCAAGGTCCTCGCCGAAGCCGGCGGCGCGACGTTCACCGCGTACGACCAGATCGACAAGGCGCCGGAAGAGAAGGCGCGCGGCATCACCATCTCGACCGCGCACGTCGAGTACGAGACGCCGAACCGCCACTACGCCCACGTCGACTGCCCCGGCCACGCCGACTACGTCAAGAACATGATCACCGGCGCCGCCCAGATGGACGGTGCGATCCTGGTCGTGTCGGCCGCTGACGGCCCGATGCCGCAGACCCGCGAGCACATCCTGCTCGCCCGCCAGGTCGGCGTGCCTGCGCTGGTCGTGTTCCTGAACAAGTGCGACATGGTCGACGATCCGGAACTGCTCGAGCTCGTCGAGCTCGAAGTCCGCGAGCTGCTCTCGAAGTACGACTTCCCGGGCGACAAGATCCCGATCATCAAGGGTTCGGCGCTCGCCGCCCTCGAAGATTCCGACAAGAAGCTCGGCCACGACGCCATCCTCGAGCTGATGAAGAACGTCGACGAGTACATCCCGCAGCCGGAGCGTCCGATCGACCAGCCGTTCCTGATGCCGGTTGAAGACGTGTTCTCGATCTCGGGCCGCGGCACCGTCGTGACCGGCCGTGTCGAGCGCGGCATCGTCAAGGTCGGCGAGGAAATCGAGATCGTCGGTCTGCGCGCCACCCAGAAGACCACGGTCACCGGCGTCGAGATGTTCCGCAAGCTGCTCGATCAGGGCCAGGCTGGCGACAACATCGGTGCGCTGCTCCGCGGCACCAAGCGCGAGGACGTCGAGCGCGGCCAGGTGCTGTGCAAGCCGGGTTCGGTCAAGCCGCACACCAAGTTCAAGGCTGAGGCTTACATCCTCACCAAGGAAGAGGGCGGTCGCCACACCCCGTTCTTCACCAACTACCGTCCGCAGTTCTACTTCCGCACCACCGACGTGACCGGTGTCGTGCACCTGCCGGAAGGCACCGAGATGGTGATGCCGGGCGACAACATCGCGATGGAAGTGCACCTGATCGTGCCGATCGCGATGGAAGAGAAGCTCCGCTTCGCGATCCGCGAAGGTGGCCGCACCGTCGGCGCCGGCGTCGTCGCCTCGATCATCGAGTAACAAGCGAATAGGGAATGGTGAGTGGCGAATAGGGATTTCTATTCGCTACTCGCTACTCGCCACTCACTAGAGAAAGCACGGCAATGAACGGCCAAAACATTCGTATCCGTCTCAAGGCGTTCGACCATCGTATCCTCGATACGTCGACCCGCGAGATCGTGAACACGGCGAAGCGCACCGGCGCGCAGGTCCGCGGACCCATTCCGCTGCCCACCCGCATCGAGAAGTTCACCGTCAACCGTTCGCCCCACGTCGACAAGAAGAGCCGCGAGCAGTTCGAGATGCGCACTCACAAGCGCCTGCTCGACATCGTCGATCCGACCCCGCAGACCGTCGATGCTTTGATGAAGCTCGACCTGGCCGCCGGTGTCGACGTCGAGATCAAGCTCTAAGATTTTGGATCCCGTTCGCGTGAGCGGACAGAAAGAACAGGAAGCAAGCCGATGCGCTCCGGAGTGATCGCACAAAAGGTCGGGATGACGCGGGTCTTCACGGAGGCCGGCGAACATATCCCCGTGACCGTGCTGAAGCTCGGCAATTGCCAGGTCGTAGGCCACCGCACCGAAGAGAAGAACGGTTACGTCGCGCTCCAGCTCGGTTCTGGTGCCCGCAAGACCGTTTACATGCCCAAGGCGGAGCGCGGCCAGTTCGCGGTCGCCAAGGTCGAGCCGAAGCGCCGGGTCGAGGAATTCCGCGTCACCGCGGATGCCATGATCCCCGTCGGCGCCGAGATCCAGGCCGATCACTTCGTCGTCGGCCAGTTCGTCGACGTCACCGGCACCTCGGTCGGTAAGGGCTTCGCCGGCGGCATGAAGCGCTGGAACTTCGGCGGTCTGCGCGCCACGCACGGTGTGTCGATCTCGCACCGTTCGATCGGTTCGACCGGTGGTCGTCAGGACCCCGGCAAGACCTGGAAGAACAAGAAGATGCCCGGCCACATGGGTGTCGACCGCATCACCACGCTCAACCTTCGCGTCGTCCAGACCGATGTCGAGCGCGGCCTGATCCTCGTCGAGGGCGCCGTTCCCGGCTCCAAGGGCGGCTGGATCCGCGTGCGCGACGCTGTCAAGAAGCCGCTGCCGAAGGAAGCTCCGAAGCCCGGCAAGTTCAAGGTCGCTGGCGACGCGGAAGCCGCTCCGGCTGCGCAGGAGGCTTGAGATGGAATTGAAGGTCACCACCCTCGAAGGTAAGGAAGCGGGCTCCGTCCAGCTCTCCGACGCCATTTTCGGCCTCGAGCCGCGCGAAGACATCATCGCGCGCTGCGTGCAGTGGCAGCTCAACAAGCGCCAGGCCGGCACGCACAAGGCCAAGGGCCGCGCCGAGATCTGGCGCACCGGCAAGAAGATGTACAAGCAGAAGGGCACCGGCGGTGCTCGTCACGGCTCGGCCCGCGTGCCGCAGTTCCGCGGCGGCGGCCGTGCCTTCGGTCCGGTGGTGCGTTCGCACGCCACCGACCTGCCGAAGAAGGTCCGCGCGCTCGCTCTGAAGCATGCGCTCTCGGCCAAGGCCAAGGACGGCGATCTCGTCGTGATCGAGAAGGCAGCGCTGGAAGCCGCCAAGACCAAGGCGCTGCTCGGCCATTTCTCGGGTCTGGGCTTGACCAACGCGCTGATCATCGACGGCGCCGAGCTCAACAACGGCTTTGCCGCTGCAGCCCGCAACATCCCGAACATGGACGTGCTGCCGATCCAGGGCATCAACGTCTATGACATCCTGCGCCGTCAGAAGCTCGTTCTGACCAAGGCCGCCATCGATGCGCTGGAGGCGCGCTTCAAATGACGAAGAACATCGAGCCTCGCCACTACGACGTGATCCTGTCGCCGGTCGTGACCGAAAAGGCCACGATCGCCTCCGAGCACAACAAGGTGCTGTTCAAGGTGGCCGCGAAGGCGACCAAGCCGCAGATCAAGGAAGCGATCGAGAAGCTGTTCGACGTCAAGGTCAAGAGCGTCAACACGCTGGTCCGCAAGGGCAAGACCAAGATCTTCCGCGGCAATCTCGGTTCGCAGTCGAACTCCAAGCGCGCGATCGTGACTCTCGAAGAGGGTCACCGGATCGACGTGACCACCGGTCTGTAAGGTCGTACGACGATGGCACTGAAGACATTCAACCCCACGACGCCGGGCCAGCGCCAGCTGGTCATGGTCGATCGTTCGGCCCTGTACAAGGGCAAGCCGGTCAAGGCGCTCACCGAGGGCAAGCACTCCTCGGGCGGCCGCAACAACACCGGTCGCATCACCGTGCGTTTCCGCGGCGGCGGTCACAAGCGGACGCTGCGCACCGTGGATTTCAAGCGCGAGAAGACCGACGTTCCCGCGACCGTCGAGCGTCTCGAGTACGATCCGAACCGCACCGGCTTCATCGCGCTGATCAAGTATCAGGACGGCGAGCAGGCCTATATCCTGGCGCCGCAGCGCCTGGCCGTGGGTGACACCATCGTTGCCGGCAATTACGTCGACGTGAAGCCGGGCAACGTCATGCCGCTCGGCAACATGCCGGTCGGCACGATCATCCACAACATCGAGGTCAAGATCGGGAAGGGCGGCCAGCTCGCACGTTCCGCCGGCACTTACGCCCAGCTGGTCGGCCGCGACCAGGACTACGTCATCATCCGCCTGAACTCGGGCGAGCAGCGCCTGGTGCACGGCCGTTGCCGCGGCACGATCGGCGCTGTGTCGAACCCGGATCACATGAACACCTCGATCGGCAAGGCCGGTCGCAAGCGTTGGATGGGCCGTCGCCCGCACAACCGCGGTGTCGCGATGAACCCGATCGACCATCCGCACGGCGGTGGTGAAGGTCGTACCTCGGGCGGTCGTCACCCGGTCACTCCGTGGGGCAAGCCGACCAAGGGCAAGAAGACCCGCACCAACAAGTCGACCAACAAATTCATTCTCCTAAGCCGCCACAAGCGGAAGAAGTAAGGAACGACGGACATGGTTCGTTCAGTCTGGAAAGGCCCGTTCGTCGAGGGTTCTCTGCTCAAGAAGGCAGATGCCGCGCGCGCGTCCGGCCGTCACGACGTCATCAAGATCTGGAGCCGTCGCTCGACGATCCTGCCGCAGTTCGTCGGCCTGACCTTCGGCGTGTACAACGGTCAGAAGCACGTGCCGGTGGCCGTCAACGAGGAAATGGTCGGTCACAAGTTCGGCGAGTTCTCGCCGACCCGGACCTTCCATGGCCACTCCGGCGACAAGAAAGCCAAGAAGGCTTGAGGATTGAACGATGAGCAAACCTAAGCGCGAACGGAGCCTCGCCGAGAACGAGGCCAAGGCGGTCGCCCGGATGCTGCGGGTGAGCCCGCAGAAGCTCAACCTGGTCGCCCAGCTCATTCGCGGCCGGAAGGCTGCCGCTGCGCTCGCCGATCTGCAGTTTTCGCGCAAGCGGATCGCGGTCGACGTGAAGAAGTGCCTGGAATCGGCTATCGCCAACGCCGAGAACAACCACGACCTCGACGTCGACGATCTCGTCGTGGCGCAGGCCTTCGTCGGCAACGGCCTCGTGATGAAGCGCTTCGCCGCCCGCGGCCGCGGCCGCTCGGGCCGTGTCTACAAACCATTTTCGCAGCTGACGATCATCGTTCGTCAGGTCGAAGCTGAAGCCGCCGCTTAAGGGCGCAGGAGAACACGATGGGTCAAAAGATCAATCCGATCGGTCTGCGTCTCGGCATCAACCGCACCTGGGATTCCCGCTGGTTCGCCGGCAAGCAGGAATACGGCAAGCTGCTGCACGAGGACGTCAAGATCCGTGAGATCCTGCACAAGGAGCTCAAGCAGGCGGCCGTCGCCCGCATCGTGATCGAACGTCCGCACAAGAAGTGCCGCGTCACCATCCACTCGGCTCGTCCGGGCGTGGTGATCGGCAAGAAGGGCGCCGACATCGACAAGCTGCGCAAGAAAGTCGCGGACATCACCTCGTCCGACGTCGTCATCAACATCGTCGAGATCCGCAAGCCGGAGCTCGATGCGACGCTGGTGGCCGAATCGATCGCGCAGCAGCTCGAGCGCCGCGTGGCGTTCCGCCGCGCCATGAAGCGCGCCGTGCAGTCGGCGATGCGTCTCGGCGCGGAAGGCATCCGCATCAACTGCTCGGGTCGTCTGGGCGGTGCGGAAATCGCGCGCATGGAGTGGTACCGCGAAGGTCGCGTGCCGCTGCACACGCTGCGCGCCGACATCGACTACGGCGTTGCGACCGCGTTCACGACCTTCGGCACCTGCGGCGTCAAGGTCTGGATCTTCAAGGGCGAGATCCTCGAGCACGATCCGATGGCCCAGGACAAGAGAATGGCCGAAGGCGAGACGGGTGGCAGCAGTGATCGTGGTGGCCGTCAGCGCCGCGATACGGCTGCAGCCTAAAGCCGCACAGGAATTTGAGGGCTTAAAGCCATGATGCAACCTAAGAAAACGAAGTTCCGGAAGGCGCATAAGGGCCGCATCCACGGCGTTGCGTCTTCGGGCGCGACGTTGGCGTTCGGCCAGTTCGGCCTGAAGGCGACCGAGCCGGAGCGCGTCACCGCGCGCCAGATCGAAGCCGCCCGCCGCGCGCTGACCCGCCACATGAAGCGCGCCGGCCGTGTCTGGATCCGCGTGTTCCCCGACGTTCCGGTGTCGAAGAAGCCGGCCGAAGTCCGCATGGGCTCCGGCAAGGGTTCGCCGGAATTGTGGGTCGCCCGCGTCAAGCCGGGCCGGGTGCTGTTCGAGATCGACGGCGTCAACACCCAGACGGCGCGTGAGGCGCTGACCCTGGCGGCCGCCAAGCTGCCGATCAAGACGCGCTTCGTCGAGCGCATTGCGGAGTAATGGCCATGGCCCAGATGAAGATCGAAGACATCCGCGCGATGAGCCCCGACCAGCAGGATGAGGCCATCCTCAACCTGAAGAAGGAGCGCTTCAATCTGCGCTTCCAGCGCGCCACCGGGCAGCTCGAGAAAACCTCGCGCCTGCGCGAGGCCCGCCGTGACATCGCCCGGATCAAGACCGTCGCCGCGCAGACGCGCGCCAAGAAGAAGTAAGAGGCTTACGAAGATGCCGAAACGTACTTTGCAGGGCGTGGTCGTCAGCGACAAGCAGGCCAAGACCATCGTGGTGCGCGTCGATCGCCGCTTCACGCACCCGATCTACAAGAAGACGATCCGCCGTTCGAAGAACTACCACGCGCACGACGAGAGCAACCAGTTCAAGCCGGGCGACATGGTGTGGATCGAGGAATCGAAGCCGATTTCGAAGTTGAAGCGCTGGGTCGTGATCCGGGGCGAACACAAGAAAAGCGCCTGATCTGTCGGCTTTAGCCGACTGACCTCAGGGAAATGTTGAGCGCCGGCTGGGCTGGCGCAAGAGAGAAGAGGACGAGGTGCATCAATGATTCAGATGCAGACCAACCTCGACGTGGCCGACAATTCTGGCGCACGCCGTGTCATGTGTATCAAGGTGCTCGGGGGCTCCAAGCGCCGCTACGCCACGATCGGCGACATCATCGTCGTCTCGATCAAGGAAGCGATTCCGCGTGGCAAGGTGAAGAAGGGCGACGTGATGAAGGCCGTCGTCGTGCGCGTCCGCAAGGACATCCGCCGCGCCGACGGTTCGGTCATCCGCTTCGACCGCAACGCCGCCGTCCTGATCAACAACCAGTCCGAGCCGGTCGGCACCCGTATCTTCGGGCCCGTGCCGCGCGAGCTGCGCGCCAAGAACCACATGAAGATCATCTCGCTCGCGCCGGAGGTGCTGTGATGGCTGCGAAGATCCGCAAGGGCGACAAGGTCGTCGTGCTGACCGGCCGCGACAAGGGCCGCACCGGCGAAGTGTTCGAAGTGCGTCCCGAGGCCGGCACGGCGCTCGTGCGCGGCATCAACATGGTCAAGCGTCATCAGAAGCAGACGCAGGCCCAGGAGGGCGGCATCATCTCGAAGGAGTCGCCGATCCAACTGTCCAACATCGCGTATGTCGGCAAGGACGGGAAGCCGACCCGCGTCGGATTCAAGATTCTGGCGGACGGCAAGAAGGTCCGCATCGCCAAGAGCTCGGGAGCTGAGATCGATGGCTGAGGCCGCTTACACCCCGCGCCTGCGCGCGGAATATGACGCGAAGATCCGCACGGCTCTGACCGAGAAGTTCGGTTACGAGAACGTCATGCAGGTTCCGCGCCTGGACAAGGTCGTTCTGAACATGGGCGTCGGCGATTCCGTCAACGACCGCAAGAAGGCCGAGACCGCCGCCGCCGAGCTGACCCAGATCGCCGGCCAGAAGGCGATCGTGACCTATTCGCGCATCGCGATCGCGACCTTCAAGCTGCGTGAGAACCAGCCGATCGGCTGCAAGGTCACGCTGCGCAAGGCCCGCATGTACGAGTTCATCGATCGCCTGGTGACGGTCGCGCTGCCGCGCGTCCGCGACTTCCGCGGCCTGAACCCGAAGAGCTTCGACGGCCGCGGCAACTACTCGCTCGGCATCAAGGAGCACATCATTTTCCCCGAGATCGACTTCGACAAGGTCACGGAAGCCCGCGGTATGGACATCACCGTCTGCACCACGGCCAAGACTGACGAAGAGGCGAGGGCCTTGTTGACCGCTTTCAATTTCCCGTTCCGGCAGTGAGACGCTGACCTAAAGCCTCTCAAACGCGGATACCCAGGAGCCAAGCATGGCAAAGAAGAGTTCAATCGAGAAGAACAACCGGCGCAAGCGGATGGCGAAGAACGCCGCTCCCAAGCGCGCCCGGTTGAAGGCGATCATCGCCGACAAGACGCTGCCGATGGAGGAGCGTTTCGCCGCGACGTTGAAGCTGGCCGAGATGCCGCGCAACTCGTCGGCAACCCGCGTCCGCCTGCGGTGCGAGCTGTCGGGCCGTCCGCGCTCGAACTACCGCAAGAACAAGCTGTCCCGTATCGCGCTGCGCGAACTTGGCTCCAAGGGCATGGTCCCGGGCCTCGTGAAGTCGAGCTGGTAAGGAGGGTCGTTTAGATGTCCACGCACGATCCAATCAGCGATCTGATCACCCGTATCCGCAACGCGCAGATGCGCTCCAAGACCAAGGTCTCCACGCCTGGCTCGAAGATGCGCGAGAACGTGCTCGAGGTCCTCAAGAGCGAGGGCTACATCCGCGGCTACGCCACGCTCGAGCATTCCTCGGGCCGCAGCGAGATCGAGATCGAGCTGAAATATTTCGACGGCGAGCCCGTCATCCGCGAGATCGAACGTGTTTCCAAGCCCGGGCGTCGTGTCTACGCCTCGGTGAAGAACCTGCCGCGGGTCAACAACGGGCTCGGCATTTCGGTGTTGTCGACGCCGAAGGGGATCATGGCCGACCACAGCGCGCGCGACGCGAATGTGGGCGGCGAAGTCCTCTTCACGGTGTTCTGAGAAGGATTTTTCATCCATGTCACGTGTTGGCAAAAGGCCTGTGGCGGTTCCGTCGGGTGTGACCGCGACCGTCGATGGGCAGACCGTCAAGATGAAGGGGCCGAAGGGCCAGCTTCAGTTCGTCGTTCATGACGACGTCGAGGTGAAGCTCGAGAGCGGCCAGATCAAGGTCAAGCCGAAGACCGAGACCAATCGCGCGCGGGCGCTGTACGGCACCGCTCGCGCCCAGGTCGCGAATCTGGTCGAAGGCGTCACCAAGGGCTTCGAGAAGAAGCTCGAAATCACCGGCGTCGGTTACCGCGCCGCGATGCAGGGCAAGAACCTGCAGCTCGCGCTCGGCTACAGCCACGACGTGATCTACACGATCCCCGAGGGGATCACGATCACCGTGCCGAAGCCGACCGAGATCACGGTGGCGGGCAGCGACATCCAGCGCGTCGGCCAGGTCGCGGCCGAGATCCGCAGCTATCGCCCGCCGGAGCCCTACAAGGGCAAGGGCGTGAAGTATGTTGGCGAATTCATCTTCCGCAAGGAAGGCAAGAAGAAGTAACGGAGCCGGTCATGTCCAAAGCCAAGGTTACGAATGCCCGGCGCAAGCGGAGTGTGCGGCTGAAGCTGCGCCGCTCCGGTGGTGGCCGTCCGCGTCTGTCGGTGTTCCGCTCGTCCAAGCACATCTACGCCCAGGTCATCGACGACCTGAAGGGCGAGACGCTGGCGTCTGCCTCGTCGCTCGAGAAGTCGATGCGCGACGGCGGCAAGACCGGCGCCGACATCGATGCGGCGAAGGCGGTCGGCAAGCTGCTGGCCGAGCGCGCCGCCGAGAAGGGCGTCAAGGAAGTCGTGTTCGATCGCGGCAGCTACCTCTACCACGGGCGCGTCAAGGCTCTCGCCGACGCGGCGCGTGAGAGCGGGCTGAGCTTCTAACAGAATTTGAGGATTGAGGCGCAAGCCTCTGAAGGATTGGAAAAATGGCAGAACGCGAACAACGTGGTGGACGCGATCAACGCGGCGGCGGGCGTGAACGCAGGGAGCGTGAGGAGCGCGACAGCGAGTTCGTCGACAAGCTCGTCCACATCAATCGCGTGGCCAAGGTCGTCAAGGGCGGCAAGCGCTTCGGTTTCGCTGCGCTGGTCGTGATCGGCGACCAGAAGGGCCGCGCCGGTTTCGGTCACGGCAAGGCGCGCGAAGTGCCCGAGGCGATCCGCAAGGCCACCGAGTCCGCCAAGCGCAACCTGACCCGCGTCTCGCTGCGCGAGGGCCGCACGCTCCATCACGACATCGCCGGCCGTCACGGCGCGGGCCGTGTCTATCTGCGTGCAGCTCCCGCCGGTACCGGCATCATCGCCGGCGGCCCGATGCGCGCCGTGTTCGAGACGCTCGGCGTCCAGGACGTGGTCGCCAAGTCGATCGGCTCGTCGAACCCCTACAACATGGTTCGCGCAACCTTCGACGCGCTGAAGCATCAGGATTCGCCGCGTTCGGTCGCAGCCCGCCGCAACATCAAGGTGTCCACTCTGCAGTCGCGCCGTATCGGCGGTGATGCCGAGGCGGCTGCCGACTAACGGAAGCTTTCGGAGTAGACTCCCATGGCCAAGGCCGCAAAGACGATCAAGCTCGAGCAGATCGGCAGCGCAATCCGCCGCCATCACTCGCAGCGCTCGACGCTGATCGGGCTCAAGCTCAACAAGATCGGTCGCGTCAGCGAACTGCAGGACACGCCTGCGGTCCGCGGCATGATCGAAAAGGTTCACCATCTCGTCCGCATCGTCGACGAGAAGTAAGAAGCGGCGTGCGATCCCGAACGCGGGCTACCCGTTCTCGGTGAAGATCGTGCGCATGACATAAGGAGAAGGGCGATGAAGCTCAGCGATATCGCCGACAACGCCGGCTCGCGCAAGAAGCGTATGCGCGTCGGCCGCGGCATCGGTTCGGGCAAGGGCAAGCAGTCCGGCCGCGGCGGCAAGGGCCAGACCGCGCGTTCGGGCGTGCGCATCAAGGGCTTCGAAGGCGGTCAGATGCCGATGCATCGCCGTCTGCCCAAGCGCGGCTTCAACAACATCTTCCGGGTCGAGTTCGCCGAGATCAATCTCGACCGGCTCCAGGAAGCGGTCGATGCCAAGAAGATCGATACCGGCAGCGTCGTGAACGTCGAGGCCCTGGTGAAGGCCGGCGTGCTGCGGCGCGCCAAGGCCGGCGTGCGGCTGCTCGGCCGCGGCGAGCTCAAGTCCAAGCTCAACATCGAAGTGCACGGCGCCACCAAGACCGCGATCGCCGCGGTCGAGAAGGCCGGCGGTTCGGTGAAGATCCTCGCCCCGGCCAAGGAAGAAGGCGAGGCGGCGTAACAACTGCGTCATCGGCCCGCGGCTCGCGGGCCTTTACGCATGAGGGACGTGGACTTATCGAAGCCGAGCCCCAGATAATGTCCGGCGTCCGCTATATAGTAGCCCGGCCGCGGGCATGACGGCGCAATAGGCGGCGGGAGAAAGTCCAAGATGGCCTCTGCAGCGGAACAACTGGCAGCCAATCTCAATTTCGGTGCGTTTGCCAAGGCTGACGAACTGAAGAAGCGCATCTGGTTCACCCTGGGTGCGCTGCTCGTTTATCGGCTCGGGACCTACATCCCGCTGCCCGGCATCGACCCCAATATCTGGGAGCAGGTGTTCCGCTCCCAGGCGGGCGGCATCCTCGGCATGTTCAACATGTTCGCCGGCGGCGGCATCCACCGCATGGCGATCTTCGCGCTGAACATCATGCCGTATATCTCGGCCTCGATCATCATCCAGCTCCTCACCACCGTCTCGCCACAACTCGAGGCGCTCAAGAAGGAAGGCGAGTCCGGCCGCAAGCTGCTGAACCAGTACACCCGCTATCTCACCGTGATCCTGGCCGCGTTCCAGTCCTACGGCATTGCCGTGGGCCTCGAGGGCGCCGGCAACGTCGTCAGCGATCCCGGCATGTTCTTTCGCCTGTCGACCGCGATCACGCTGACCGGCGGAACCATGTTCCTGATGTGGCTGGGCGAGCAGATCACCTCGCGCGGCATCGGCAACGGCATCTCGCTGATCATCCTCGCCGGCATCGTCGCCGAGCTGCCCGCGGCGCTCGCCAACATGCTCGAGCTCGGCCGTCAGGGCGCGATGTCGACCGGCCTGATCCTGGTCGTGATCGTCATGGCGGTGGCCGTGATCGCCTTCATCGTGTTCATGGAGCGCGCCCAGCGCCGGCTGCTGATCCAGTATCCGAAGCGCCAGGTCGGCAACAAGATGTTCGAGGGCCAGTCCTCGCATCTGCCGCTCAAGCTCAACACCTCCGGCGTGATCCCGCCGATCTTCGCGTCCTCGCTGCTGCTCCTGCCGACCACGGTGGCGAACTTCAACGCCGGCAGTGGGCCCGAGTGGTTCCAGTGGATCACCACCCAGCTCGGCCACGGCCGTCCGCTGTTCCTGATCATGTATCTGGCGCTGATCGTGTTCTTCGCGTTCTTCTACACCGCGATCGTGTTCAACCCGACCGAGACCGCGGACAATCTGAAGAAGCACGGCGGCTTCATTCCGGGCATCCGCCCGGGCGAACGCACCGCGGAATACATCGACTACGTGCTCTCGCGCATCACCGTGCTGGGTGCGATTTATCTCGCGATCGTCTGCTTGATCCCGGAGATCCTGATCTCCTACGCCTCGGTGCCGTTCTACTTCGGCGGTACTTCGCTGCTGATCGTCGTCAGCGTCACCATGGATACCGTGGCGCAGGTGCAGGGCTATCTGCTGGCGCACCAGTATGAAGGCCTGATCCGCAAATCGAAGCTGCGCGGCCGCCGTCGCTAGAGCCGCGGCGTCATGAGGCGGCGCATCTCGCGCCGCCGATTCGCCGCGCCAACAACGCGCGGTGCCTGCGAAGCCGATCAACCAACCGCTCGATCGCTTTGGCAGAGCTGCTTTCAATGCAGCGCAATCACTGATTTCAAAGCCCTTCTTGGCGTCCACCCATCTGCTCCCCTATGATATGGGTAGCGGTGCAACGCCGATTATGGTTTGCACTGTTCTTGGACTTCAAACACAGGTGCGCGACGTATCGCTCACCAATCCGGGGGGCGTACGCCGATGAGAATTATACTTCTGGGACCGCCGGGGTCGGGCAAGGGGACGCAGGCGCAGCTCTTGGTGCAGCGCCATGGCATCGTCCAGCTCTCGACCGGCGAGATGCTGCGTGCCGCCGTTGCGGCCGGCACGCCGGTCGGGCTGAAGGCCAAGGAGATCATGGCCAGCGGCGCCCTCGTGCCCGACGAGATCGTGGTCGGAATCATCTCGGATCGGATCGACCAGCCGGACGCCCAGAACGGTTTCATCCTCGACGGCTTCCCGCGCACCGTGCCGCAGGCCGAAGCGCTGGACGAGCTGCTCAAGAGCAAGCGCCTCAAGCTCGACGCCGTGATCGAGCTCCGTGTCAACGAGAGCGCGCTTCTGAGCCGTGTCGAGACCCGCGTCGCCCAGATGCGGGAGCGCGGGGAGGAGGTCCGACTCGACGACACCCCGGAGGTCCTGACCAAACGGTTAGCCAACTACCGCAGCCAGACGGAACCGCTGATTCACTACTATTCCGAGCGGCGGAAGCTTTCGACCATCGACGGTATGATGGCCATCGACGAGGTCACCCGGGCCATCGACCGCCAGCTCCAGGCGTTGGGCGCGGTCGAGGCCAAGACCCAGACCAAGAGCGCGGCCAAGAAAGCCCCGGCCAAGAAGGCCAGGGCCGCGAAGAAATCGGCTAAGAAGCCGGCGAAAGCCGCCAAAAAGACCGCCAAGTCGGCTAAAACCGCCAAAAAGGCGGCCAAGAAGGCCGTGAAGGCTCCCAAGAGGGCGGCCAAGAAGGCCGTCAAGAAAGCGGCGAAGAAGGCAGCCAAAAAGACCGCCAAGAAGGCGGTCAAAAAGGGTGCCAGGAAAGCTGCAAAAAAGGTCACGAAAAAGCGAGCCAAACGCTAGCAGCGGTTGACGAAAGCCCCCGGAATCCCCTAATAAGCCCCGCATCCAAGTCGGATAGTTTCAGACGATGCCGGGCCCCAGGAAGACCGGGGGTGGGCGTCGTGTTCGCGTTTGTGAACACCTGCCCGAGAACACAAGCACTTAAAGCCCGGTCCTGACGAGGATCGGCAACAGGAGAGAAGGCCTTGGCCCGTATTGCCGGCGTGAACATTCCCACCAACAAGCGCGTGCTGATCGCGCTCCAGTACATCCATGGCATCGGTCAGAAGATCGCTGGTGAGATCCTGGAAAAGGTGAAGATCCCCGTGGATCGTCGCGTCAATCAGCTCAGCGATGCCGAAGTGCTGCAGATCCGCGAAGTGATCGACCGCGACTATCTGGTCGAGGGCGACCTGCGCCGCGAGGTCGGCATCAACATCAAGCGTCTGATGGACCTCGGCTGCTATCGCGGCCTGCGTCATCGTCGCGGTCTGCCGGTGCGCGGCCAGCGTACCCACACCAATGCGCGCACGCGCAAGGGTCCGGCGAAGGCCATCGCCGGCAAGAAGAAGTAAGTTTTCGAATCTCATCGCGGCGTGTGGCGAAAGGGGATGACCCGTTCGCCACGCGCTTTTCGTTCCACAGGTGTAGCCGCTGGCATTACGGCGGCGTTTGAGATCTTCAGGAAAGGGACTCAATGGGCAAGGAAGCCACCCGCGTTCGTCGTCGCGAGCGCAAGAACATCGCCTCCGGCGTTGCGCACGTGAACTCGTCGTTCAACAACACGACCATCACCATCACCGACGCGCAGGGCAACACGATTGCCTGGTCCTCCGCCGGCACGATGGGCTTCAAGGGCTCGCGCAAGTCGACCCCGTACGCGGCGCAGGTTGCCGCCGAGGACGTGTCGAAGAAGGCGCAGGAGCACGGCATGCGCACGCTGGAAGTCGAAGTTGCCGGTCCCGGCTCGGGCCGCGAATCGGCGCTCCGCGCGCTTCAGGCTGCCGGCTTCACCGTTACCTCGATCCGCGACGTGACCACGATCCCGCACAACGGTTGCCGTCCCCGCAAGCGTCGGCGCGTTTGATACCGGGTTGCGGGTGCATCGGCGCCCGCAATGACTTTTGCAAGAAGCCGCAGGTGCGACCTGCGGCCTTTCTCCAACGCCAGTGTCTGCAATGGCAGTTCGACTGGCCTGTATGGGTGAAACAGTGACGATCCAGAAAAATTGGCAAGAACTGATTCGGCCGAACAAGCTCCAGGTCACGCCCGGCAGCGATCCCTCGCGTTTCGCGACCATCGTCGCCGAGCCGCTCGAGCGCGGCTTCGGCCAGACCCTCGGCAACGCGCTGCGCCGCATCCTGCTCTCCTCGCTCCAGGGCGCGGCGGTGCAGTCGGTGCACATCGACGGCGTGCTGCACGAGTTCTCCTCGATCGCGGGCGTTCGTGAGGACGTCACCGACATCGTGCTCAACATCAAGGACATCTCGATCAAGATGCAGGGCGAAGGCCCCAAGCGCATGGTCGTGAAGAAGCAGGGCCCCGGCGTCGTCACCGCCGGCGACATCCAGACCGTCGGCGATGTCGTGGTGCTCAATCCGGACCTGCAGATCTGCACCCTCGACGAGGGCGCCGAGATCCGCATGGAGTTCACGGTCTCGACCGGCAAGGGCTACGTGCCCGCCGAGCGCAACCGTCCCGAGGACGCGCCGATCGGCCTGATCCCGGTCGACAGCCTGTACTCGCCGGTCCGCAAGGTCTCCTACAAGGTCGAGAACACCCGCGAGGGACAGATCCTCGACTACGACAAGCTGACCATGACGATCGAAACCAACGGCGCGATCTCGCCGGATGACTCGGTGGCTTACGCCGCCCGCATCCTGCAGGATCAGCTCAACGTGTTCGTCAACTTCGAAGAGCCGCGCAAGGAAGTCGCCCAGGAGATCATCCCGGACCTCGCCTTCAACCCGGCCTTCCTCAAGAAGGTGGACGAGCTCGAGCTGTCGGTGCGTTCGGCCAACTGCCTGAAGAACGACAACATCGTCTATATCGGCGACCTCGTGCAGAAGAGCGAAGCGGAAATGCTCCGCACCCCGAACTTCGGCCGCAAGTCGCTGAACGAGATCAAGGAAGTGCTGGCCCAGATGGGGCTGCATCTCGGCATGGAAGTGCCGGGCTGGCCGCCGGAGAACATCGACGAGCTCGCCAAGCGCTTCGAGGATCACTACTGAGCATTCGTCGTTCCGGGGCGATGCGCGAGCATCGAACCCGGAACCTCGAGATTCCGGGTTCGGCTCTGCGAGCCGCCCCGGAATGACTGACAGGGCGAACGCAGGCAGCCCACCTGAGCAACTGGTCCGACGAACCGTCGCGGCAGTTCTAAAATAAGGAATAGTTACATGCGTCACGGCAAGGTTCATCGGAAGCTCAACCGCACGGCCGAGCATCGCCGCGCGATGTTCGCGAACATGTGCGCTGCGCTGATCAAGCACGAGCAGATCGTCACCACGCTGCCGAAGGCCAAGGAGCTCCGTCCGATCGTCGAGAAGCTCGTCACCCTCGGCAAGAAGGGCGGCCTCTCCATGCGTCGCCAGGCCATCTCCGAGATGCGCGACAAGGACCAGGTCAAGAAGCTGTTTGACGTGCTGGCGCCCCGCTACAAGGATCGTCAGGGCGGCTACACCCGCATCATCAAGGCCGGCTTCCGCTACGGCGACAACGCGGCGATGGCCGTGATCGAGTTCGTCGACCGCGACGTCGATGCCAAGGGACAGGATTCCGGTCCGGTGCAGGAAAGGGAAGCCGAGGCGGCGTAAGCCGAGCGGCAGTCAACGTTTCAGAAAGCGGCGCCCCCGGGGGCGCCGCTTTTTTGCTGGGCGCGGCCATTGTCTCCTGACAATCGCCCATTGCCTGGAAGGCCACGGATGTAGCGGCCAGCCTCGGTGCCTGGAGCGGTCACCCAATCAAACGTGCGATTGCGCAAGGCATCGCGTGCGGCGGGTACAAGCTCAGTCCGACGATGGCGTATGTTGTCATTGGATCGCATCCGGCGTCGAAAGGGTGGCGCGCTACGCTTTGCCCGCCTTGCGGCACTGCTGATATGGCGGCCGATCCTCACGCGTCGGTGAGGGACGATTGAAGCTGCTCGCGCAGCGCACGATATCTCCGCTAACTTCAATGGAGCCGACGCATGAACATCGACCTTTCTGGAAAAACTGCGCTGGTGACCGGCTCGACCGCCGGCATCGGCCATGCCATCGCCAAGGGCCTTGCGGCCTCCGGCGCCAGCGTCGTGATCAACGGCCGCGGCCAGGACAAGGTCGATGCGGCCGTGCGCAAGCTGGAAGCGGCGGGCGGAAAGGTCCGCGGCATCGCCGCCGACGTCTCGACCGCTGCGGGCTGCAAGGCGCTGGTCGCGGCGCTGCCCGAGGTCGACATCCTCATCAACAACGCCGGCATCTTCGAGCCCAAGGACTTCTTCGAGATCCCCGACGAAGACTGGAGCCGTTTCTTCGAGGTCAACGTCATGAGCGGCGTGCGACTGTCGCGGGCCTACATGAAGGGCATGCTCGCGCGCAATTGGGGCCGCATCGTCTTCATCTCATCGGAGTCCGGGCTCAACATCCCCGTCGAGATGATCCACTACGGCATGAGCAAGACGGCCCAGCTTTCGGTCGCGCGCGGCCTCGCGCAGCTCACCCGCGGCAGCGGTGTCACCGTCAATTCCGTGCTGCCGGGCCCGACCATGTCGGAGGGCGTCGAGACTTTTGTGAAGGATCTCGCCAAGCAGAACGGCCAGTCCGTGGACGAGGCCGCCGCCAATTTCGTCAAGCAGCATCGTCCGAGCTCGCTGCTGCAACGCTTCGCCAGCGTGGAGGAGATCGCCAACATGGTGGTCTATGTCGCATCGAAGCAGGCGTCTGCCACCAACGGCGCGGCGTTACGGGCGGAAGGCGGCATCGTCAATACGATCGCTTGAGGTCGTGCATGGCAGCCTATGTGATTTCCGAAGTCGAAATGCGCGATCCCGAGGGCTTCGAGGCTTACCGTACACTCGCCGCCAGGACGATCGCGCAATACGGCGGGCGTTATCTCGTCCGCGGCGGCAAGGCCGAGCTTGCCGAAGGCAATTTGCCGCCGAAGGCCATTGTCATCGTCGAATTCAATTCGATGGCGCGGCTGAAGGAGTGGTATGCTTCGGCTGAATATGCCGAGGCCCTCAAGCTGCGGCAGACTGCGCTCGAGCGCCGGCTGCTGTTCGTCGAGGGTGCGGTTCCAGACTAGCTGATCTGCCCACTCGTCCCTTCAATTCGGGTCACGAAGGGCTAAAACGGCCTTCATGCTCTGGCCCCTGTCGACCCGCCATAAACGCCTCTTCAGATTGACGTCTGCGCGATGGCAGCGGCAGGCGATCTTTCTACTCGGCGGGATCGGGGTGGGTGCAGCGGCGGTGGCGCTGGCGCAGCTCGCCGATCTGGCCCAGCATGCTTTCGCGCTGCTGCTGGCGAAGTCGCGTTACGCCGTGCTGGCGGTGACCCCGCTCGGCTTCATGCTGTCAGCTTATCTGACCCTCCGGCTGTTTCCCAATGCGCAGGGCAGCGGCATCCCGCAGGCGATCGCCGCACGCCATCTGACCGATCAGAGAGCGCGCGAGAGTCTTGTCTCGATCCGGATCGCGGTCGGAAAGGTGATCCTCACTCTGTTCGGATTGTTGTGTGGCGGCTCCGTCGGCCGGGAAGGCCCTACCGTGCAGGTCGGCGCGTCCATCATGTTCGCGCTCGGCCGCGTCTCACCGCGCCGCCAGCCGGGGTTGATCCTGGCAGGCGCCGCCGCAGGCGTTGCTGCAGCTTTCAACACGCCGCTGGCTGGCATTGTCTTCGGCATCGAGGAGATGAGCCGCGCGTTTGAGACCCGCACCTCCAGCCTCATCATTGCGGCCGTGATCGCGGCCGGCCTGACCTCGCTGGCGCTGGCGGGCAATTACGCCTATTTCGGCAGCAGCGCGATGTCACTGGCGCGTGGCATGGATTGGTTGGCCGTTCCGCTCTGCGGGGTCATCGGCGGCCTCGCAGGCGGCCTGTTCAGCCGCATCGTGATCGTGATGGCGCGCGGGTTCAAGAATCCGCTCGGACGGGCGATCAAGGGGCACCCGCTCTGGTTTGCGTTTGCATGCGGACTTGCCGTCGCGATCTGCGGCCTGGTGTCCGGTGATACGATCTACGGCACCGGCTATGACCAGGTGAAGACAGCGCTGGAGCACGGGTCGCCGTTGCCGGGGGATTTCGGCGTGCTCAAGCTCCTCGCGACGACCTGTGCCGCGATCAGCGGAATACCGGGCGGCATTTTTTCGCCGTCTCTGGCCGTCGGTGCCGGCATCGGCAGCAACATCGCCTCGTTCTTCCACGAAGCACCGCTCGGCGCCATCATGCTTCTCGGCATGGTCTCGTATTTCGCCGGCGTGGTGCAGGCGCCGATCACGGCGTTTGTGATCGTGACCGAGATGACGGACAATCACGGCATGGTCGTGCCGTTGATGGCAGCCGCGCTGATTGCGCACGTGACCTCGCGGATGATCTGCGAGGAGGGCATCTATCACGCACTGGCAAAGGGCTTTATCGAACGGGCGGCGCTCCGGCCTGAAGCCAAGGCGCCGCGCGCTTCCACCTGAGGCCTACCACCCCTCCAGCACGATCTTGCCGCGCGACTTGCCGCTCTCGAGCAGCGCATGCGCGCGCTTGAGATTGGCGGCGTTGATGGTGCCGAACGTCTGGTCGAGCGTGGTGCGCAGCACGCCCTTGTCGATGAGGTCGGCGACGTCGTTGAGCAGATGATGCTGCGCGATCATGTCCGGTGTCTGGAACGAGGAGCGCGTGAACATCGATTCCCAGTGCACCGAGATCGCCTTGCCCTTGAATGTGCTCATGGTGAATTCCGGGGGATCGTCGATCAGGCCGAACCTTCCCTGCGGCGCCATGAAATCCGCGATGCTTTTGTAGTGCTGGTCGGTGAAGGTGAGGCTCGCCACCAGCGCGACTGGCGGCAGCTTCAGCTTCTCGATCTGCTCCTTCATTGGCTTGCCGTGGTCGATCACCGCATGCGCGCCGAGATCGAGGCACCATTTTTGCGACTCGGGCCGCGTCGCGGTCGCGAGCACGGTGAGGCCAGTGAGGCGGCGCGCGAGCTGGATCAGGATCGAGCCCACGCCGCCGGCGCCGCCCGTGATCAGCAGCGTGCGCGGATCGACGCTCTTGCCGGGCACCGCGCCGAGCCGGTCGAACAGCAATTCCCAGGCGGTGATGGAGGTGAGGGGAAGGGCGGCGGCTTGCGCGAAGGACAGGCTCTTCGGCTTGTTGCCGACGATGCGCTCGTCGACCAGATGGAATTCGGCATTGGTGCCCTGGCGTAGGATCGAGCCCGCGTAAAACACTTCATCGCCCGGCTTGAACAGCGTGACCTCGGGCCCGACGGCGTCGACCACGCCGGCCGCGTCATAACCCAGGATCTTGGTCTCGCCCTCGGGCGGCGCGGCGCGCTTGCGCACCTTGTAATCGACCGGATTGGCCGAGATCGCCTTCACGGCAACGCGGATGTCGCGCCCTTTGGGCTCGGGTTTTGCGGTCTCGACATCGATCAGCGACTCCGCGTCCTCGATCGGAAGCGATTTCTTGTAGCCGACGGCTTTCATGGCGTGTCTCCATCAGATGGCGCGCAGCTTGGCACGGGCGCCTGACCTGCTAACTGTCTCCCTGGCTCCGATTTGGCAAGTACTGTAAATTCGGGGATATAGTCCCTGTTTGGATACTATTGGGAAAACGCGCATGAAACGGCGAAATTTTGCCCGTCGTCCGGGCTGCTCGGTCGAGGCGACGCTGGACCTGATCGACGGCAAGTGGAAGGGCGTCATCCTCTATCACCTGCAGAGCGGCACCCAGCGCTTCGGCGAATTGCGCCGCCGGATGCCAGGGATCACCCAGCGCATGCTGACGAAGCAGCTTCGCGCGCTGGAGGAGGACAAGCTCGTCATCCGCAAGGTCTATGCCGAAGTGCCGCCGCGCGTGGAATACTGTCTCTCCGAGCTCGGCGAGAGCCTCAAGCCGGTCATCGACATCCTGAAGGCCTGGGGAGAGAGTCACCAGCAACGGCTGTCCTGCGCGCCGCCGCCGGTCGTGGTGAGGAAGCCGAAGCGCGCGGCGTAAATTGTAGGGAAGCTGGCGCTGCATTTTCGGTGTCGTCCCGGCGAACGCCGGGACCCATACCCCCAAGGAGGAGTTTTAGCGCGAGCTGGTAACTCCGAGTCTTCGCCAAACTACTCCCTGTGGTTATCGCGACGAGCGCAAGCGCTCGCGCGGAGGTCCCGGGTTCGCGCTCGCGCGCGCCCCGGGACGACGTGCATGGCCTCAGAACGCGAACTGCGTGCGCATCGCGACCGCATCGAACTTCGAGCCGACGTCTGCGGTGGAGACCGGCGAGGCTTGCTTCGACACGGTGCCGTGCAGATAGTCGAGCATGAAGCGGACGTTGCCGTTGACGTACCAGTTGAGCGCCAGCGTGTAGACATTCTGCCGGCCGCCGGCGATCCCGGTCGCCGTGCCCAGCTGATTGTTGAGGTCGACCGTCGAGAAGCGCCCCGCGATCTCCCACGCACCCCAGCCGCCGCCTTCGAGCGAGAACGGGTGCGCCGGCCTGACGCCGCCATAGGCCGCGTTCGCCGCGTTGTAGCTGCGGCCTTCGCCCGTCAGCACGTAGCCGGCCTGCGCGTAGCCGCCCTGGAATTTCAGGCTGGGGGCGCCGACCAGCGGGACGCCGGTGTTGGCGGTGCGGTCGATATTGTACCAGAAATACTCGCCTTGAACGATGAATGGCCCATAGGTCGCGGCCGCCTCGACGCTGTAGACCTGCGCGCCGGAGGCATTGGCGATCGCGCCGGTCGAGATCAGGGTCGTTGGATCAAGTCGGAGTTCCGGGCGATCGCTGAGCGTCACCGTCTGCGTGTTGGCGATGAGGTTGCGTGGCGGCTGGATCAGCCACTGGGCGTCGGCGCCGAAATGCACCGAATAGTCCTTGCCGCTGATGGGGTTGCCGGCAACGCGCGCGACTGCGCCATATTGCTCGCTCGTGCCCGCCGGCGCCGCGCTCGAAGCCGAATGGATCGCCCCGGTCGATGGCCCCGTGACATAGCCGCCGATCCAGAGCTGGTCGTTGTACCAGCGCGTACCGGCCGCGGAACGGAAGTCGCCGGCGGCGATATTGGTCGCGATGATACCGGCCGAGGCGCGCTCCATGAACATGATATCGTTGGAGCTCGTGGCCTCGTCGAGCGTGTAGGGCAGGTCCATGATGCCGGCTTCGACCGCCATCTTGCCGCCGAACGGCTTCAGGCCGGTGTAGCTGAGATAGGCGTTTTCGACGCCGGAGACGCCGCCGCCGGGCAGCGAGCCCGGCGCCGTGCCGCCAAAGCCGTCGGAGGAGCCGCCGAAATCGTAGATCAGCGCGAAGTTCCAGTCGTTGAGGAACTTGCCGGTGACGCCGATGCGGGCGCGGCGGACGTTCTGGCCGCTGTCGAGCTTCTGCGGCACGGTGGCTGCCGTGTTGGGACGATAGTCGTAGCCGCCAACATCGTAATGCAAGCGGCTGGTGATGGCGACGCAATTGGCCTGGTCGGCGGTGCAGATGGTCGGCCGGTTGTTCGGCATGGTCACGACGACGCCGGACGCGGGCGCCGGTCCCTTGACGGGGATCGCCGCATTCGCGTTGGCCACGACCGCCTTCGCCTCCGATCGCGCCTCGGCCTTGGCTTCGGCTCTCGCCTTCGCCGTGGCGGCCGTGTTCGCGGCGGTCTGGCTCTGGAGCTTGTCGAGCTTCTGCTCCAGCATCTTCAGCTGTTGCTTGAGCAGCGCGATCTCCTGCTCGCTGCTGCTCGCCGATTGGGCCTGGGCCTGCGAGGCCGCCAGCGCGCCGGCGAGGCCGATCGCCGTGGCTGCAATCCTTGACTTGCTCACGTCATCACTCCCTCGTTGGACGAACTTCCCTAAGTCGCAAGCGGAGCGCCTGGGAACGGTCGATGACTGCCCCGCGACGGCGCGTGTCGATTGCGCGGTTCCCACTGATGCAATTTCGCCTCAACCGAATCCGCCGTGGGACAGAATGCAAGATGACGCGCGTCATGCCAATGCGGGAGGCCCAGCCAATTGCCGTTTTGCACGTTCCGCTTGCATGTCGGAGCCGCCGGATGGAGGCCGAATATTGCCGTCCGGCGCCCTTCTATTGGGGGGCGAACGCGCCTATATTCCGTCGTCTTTTCCAAGAGGTAGGAATGTTTCGATCGATCTCGGCCGCCGTCGTCACGGCTTTGTGCATAGCCTTTTCCGCCCAGTTCAATCCGGCCGCGGCGCAAGACCGTCGGGTCCCGTCCTCGCCGGCCGAACTGAGGCTGTCTTATGCGCCGATCGTGCAGCGGGTTCAGCCGGCCGTGGTCAACGTCTATGCCGCCAAGGTGGTGCAGAACCGCAACCCGCTGCTGGACGACCCGATCTTCCGTCGCTTCTTCGGCGTGCCGGGCCAGCAGCAGGAACAGGTGCAGCGCTCGCTGGGCTCCGGCGTCATCGTTGATTCGTCCGGCCTCGTCGTCACCAACGTCCATGTCATCGAAGGCGCGGACCAGGTGAAGGTATCGCTGTCGGACAAGCGCGAGTTCGAGGCCGAGATCGTGCTGAAGGATTCCCGCACCGATCTCGCGGTGCTGCGCCTGAAGGATTCGAAGGAGAAGTTTCCGGCGCTCGAATTCACCAACTCCGACGAGCTGCTGGTCGGTGACGTCGTGCTCGCAATCGGCAATCCGTTCGGCGTCGGCCAGACCGTGACCCACGGCATCATCTCGGCGCTGGCGCGTACACAGGTCGGCATCACCGACTACCAGTTCTTCATCCAGACCGATGCGGCGATCAATCCCGGCAATTCCGGCGGCGCGCTGGTCGACATGAACGGCCGGCTCGCCGGCATCAACACCGCGATCTATTCGCGCTCCGGCGGCTCGCAGGGAATCGGCTTTGCCATTCCCGCCAACATGGTGCGTGTCGTCGTCGCTTCGGCCAAGGGGGGTGGCAAGGCGGTGAAGCGTCCCTGGCTCGGGGCGAAGCTGCAGGCAGTGACGCCCGAGATCGCCGAGAGTCTCGGCCTGCGCTCGCCGACCGGTGCGCTGGTCGCCAGCGTGGTGTCGAACGGCCCCGCCGCGAAGGCCGGCCTGAAATCCTCCGATCTCATCACCGGGATCGACGGCCAGACCGTGGATGATCCCAACGCGTTCGACTATCGCTTCGCCACCCGTCCGCTCGGCGGCACCGCACAGATCGACGTGCAGCGTGGCGGCAGGCCGCTGAAGCTGACGGTAGCACTGGAGACCGCGCCGGATACCGGACGCAACGAGCTCGTCGTCACCGCGCGCTCGCCGTTCCAGGGCGCGAAGGTCTCGACCATCACGCCGGCGGTGGCCGACGAGCTGCATCTGGACGTCGACACAGAGGGCGTCGTGATCACCGACCTCGGCGGCGACAGCGCGGCTGCGAATGTCGGCTTCCAGAAGGGCGACATCATCCTCGCCGTCAACAACCAGAAGATCAGCAAGACCAGCGACCTCGAGAAAGCCGCCGCAGAACGTCCGCGGCTCTGGCGCATCACGGTGGTGCGCGGTGGCCAGCAGATCAACGTCACGCTGGGCGGATGAGTCCGAAGCGACCACAGCAGACGCCAACTCTCTTCGCCGCGGCGGGGCTCGACCATGAGGCTCCGCATCCGCTGCCGGACCGGCTGCGCCCGCGCGCGCTGTCGGAGGTCGTCGGCCAGGATCACATCCTCGGCCCCGACGGCGCGCTGACGCGCATGCTGGAGACGCGCACGCTGGGATCCCTGGTGTTCTGGGGCCCGCCCGGCACCGGCAAGACCACGGTGGCGCGGCTCCTGGCGGATGCGACGGACCTGCATTTCGAGCAGATCTCCGCGGTGTTCTCCGGCGTCGCCGACCTGAAGAAGGCGTTCGATGCCGCGCGCGCCCGCCGCGAGATGGGAAAGGGCACGCTGCTGTTCGTCGACGAGGTGCACAGATTCAACCGCGCCCAGCAGGACTCGTTTCTGCCCGTGATGGAGGACGGCACGGTGGTGATGGTCGGTGCCACCACGGAGAACCCGTCATTCGAGCTCAACGCGGCGCTTTTGTCGCGCGCGCGCGTCCTGGTGTTCCGCTCGCTCGATGCGGCTGCGATCGAGAAGCTGTTCGCACATGCCGAGGCGGTCGAGGGCAGGAAGCTGCCGCTTGATGCCGAGGCGAGGGCCGTTCTGGTGCGCATGGCCGATGGGGATGGCCGCGCCTCGCTGACGCTCGCCGAGGAAGTCTGGCGCTCGGCGCGGGCGGACGAGATCTTCAACGCCGCACAGCTGCAGGAGATACTGCAGCGCCGCGCGCCGATCTACGACAAGTCGGCCGACGGCCATTACAATCTGATCTCGGCGCTGCATAAATCGGTGCGCGGCTCCGATCCCGATGCGGCGCTGTATTATCTCTGCCGCATGCTGGATGCTGGCGAGGATCCGCTGTTCCTGGCCCGCCGCGTCGTGCGCATGGCGGTTGAGGACATCGGGCTTGCCGATCCGCAGGCCCTCGTCATCGCCAATGCCGCCAAGGATGCCTTCGACTTCCTCGGCCATCCCGAGGGCGAACTCGCCATCGCGCAGGCCGTCGTCTATCTCGCCACCGCGCCGAAATCGAACGCGGTTTACACCGCCTTCAAGGCCGCGATGCAAACAGCAAAGCAGGCCGGTTCGCTGCTGCCGCCGAAGCACATCCTCAATTCGCCGACCAAGCTGATGAAGTCCGAAGGCTACGGCGCAGCCTACGAATACGACCACGACACCCCCGACGCCTTCTCCGGCCAGGACTACTTCCCGGAAGCCCTGGGCCGCCAGACCTTCTACGACCCGCCCGAGCGCGGCTTCGAGCGCGAGATCCGGAAGCGGCTGGATTACTGGGCCAAGCTGCGCAAGGAGCGGGGCGGGTCGCGGTAGAAATGGCCATTTCGCCGTGACGGGAGCCCCCTTTTAGGGTACGCAGGCAGCCATGAGCCGCCGTATCAAGAGAATGAACCCAAAGCCGCGTTCGCGTGATGAGCGCGACGAGTCGCGTCCGCATCAGGCGCGGAGCGCGAAGAAGGCCGGGCCGCGTCCCGCTGGCAAGCCGGGCGGTAAACCCGGCGCCAAGCCGTCGCGCTTTGCTGCCGAGCGCTCCGAGCGGCGTCCGCCCAAGGCCAGACTGGAGAAGGTCGAATTCGAGAGGCCGGCGCCGGAAAAACCCGTCGAGGCGCTGCTGCCGACCAAGGTGCAGACCGTCAAAGTGACGGCCGACGAGAACAACATGCGCGTCGACCGTTTTCTCGAAGCGCGCTTTCCCGGCCTGTCGTTCTCGCACATCCAGCGCGTCGTCCGCAAAGGCGAGCTGCGCGTCGACGGCAAGCGCGTCGACAGCAAGGACCGTCTGGAGGAGGGCCAGAGCGTCCGCATTCCGCCGCTGAAGGTCGATGCGCCGAAGGCCGTCGGCGAGCTCTCGGAGGCCGCGCAGAAGACGCTCAAGGCGCTCAAGGAGATGACGATCTACGAGGATGACGACGTCCTCGTCCTCAACAAGCCGGCCGGCCTTGCCGTGCAGGGTGGCTCGGGCATGACGCGGCACATCGACCAGATGCTGGAGGTGATGCGGGATGCCAAGGGCCAGAAGCCGCGCCTCGTGCACCGTATCGATCGCGAAACCTCGGGCTGCCTGCTGATCGCCAAGACGCGCTTTGCCGCCTCGCATCTGACCGGCGCATTTCGTTCCAGATCTGCGCGCAAGGTCTATTGGGCGCTGGTGCCGGGCCTGCCCAAGCCGAAGCAGGGCCGCATCTCGACCTTCCTCGCCAAGGAAGAGAGCGAGGACGACACCATCATGCGCATCGCCCAGCACGGCGACGAGGGCGCCAGCCATGCGGTGACCTATTACGCGGTGGTCGAGACCGCCGGCAACAAGTTGACCTGGGTGTCGCTGAAGCCGGTGACGGGCCGCACTCACCAGCTGCGCGCCCACATGGCTCATATCGGCCATCCCATCGTCGGTGATCCCAAATATTTCAACATCGAGAACTGGCAGCTGCCGGGCGGCCTGCAGAATCGGCTGCATCTCTTGGCGCGCCGCATCGTCATTCCGCATCCGCGTGGCGGGGTGATCGACGCCACCGCGCCGCTGCCGCCGCACATGCAGCAGTCGTGGAATCTGCTCGGGCTGGATGCGAGCCGGTTCGACCCGATCGAGAACGCGCCGGAGGAGTAGGGGGCATGGCGAGCGGCCCCATGGCCCGCAAGTTCCCTCATGCCTGCTGCTCGCTTTATCGGCCACAGGGCTTATCCTAAAAGCCTGGCATCCAGCGACCGGAACCGAAAACTCACATGCGCGAATTGTTCGAAGAAGCAGCAAGCCAGCCTCCGCCGGATCCGCGGGAATCGGCGCGCGCATCCGCGCGCACGCCGCGGCGCAAGCGCTTCTACAAGGAGGCCGGCGTCACCGAGACCGAGGGCGGCTTTGCCATCACGCTCGACGGCAAGCCGATCCGCACGCCCTCGGGTCGCCAGGTGGTGATCCCTGCGCGGACACTCGCCGATGCCGTAGCCGGGGAATGGGCGGCTCAGGGCGAGAGCATCGATCCGGTGAGCATGCCGTTGACGCGCATTGCCAACAGTGTGGTCGAGGGCGTGGTGGATCGCGTCGAGCTCGTCGCCGAGGACCTTGCGAAATATTTCGAGTCCGACCTGCTGTTCTACCGCGCCGGCCACCCGGAAGGGCTCGTCGCCCGAGAGGCCGCGCATTGGGATCCCGTGCTGTTCTGGGCGGCGGAGACGCTCGGAGCGCATTTCATCCTGTCCGAGGGCGTCATGCATGTGAAGCAGCCGGACGAGGCGCTTCGGGCCGCCCGCGCGGCGCTGCCGGGGGATGCCTGGTCGGTCGCCGCGCTCCATGTGGTGACGACCCTGACCGGCTCGGCGCTGCTGGCGCTGGCCCTGGCCCATGGCGTGCGCGATGCCGGCCAGGTCTGGGATGCCGCCCATGTCGATGAGGACTGGAACAGCGAGCAATGGGGCGTGGACGAGGAGGCGGCCGCCCGCCGGGCCACGCGGCTCAGGGATTTCGAGGCTGCCGTGGCGGTTTTGGCGGCGGCACAGGCCTCCGTGGCCAAAGGTCCTTAACGAGAGGTTTACGACGCAGGCGTTAGGGTGGGGCTCCCTTGGGCCCCTGAGATGCCGACGCCGGTCACTTCCATCCTTCCCGTCAGTGCCGCCAGCCCCGCGGCTGATGCGACGACGCCTGAACTCGTGCTGCAGGCCGGCAGCGTCGTGGACGCCAGGGTCCTCAGCGTGATGGCCGACAATCTGGTGCGGATCGCGATCGCCAACCTCTCGATGGATGTGATGTCGGAGGTGCCGCTGACGCCGGGGCAAAATCTCCAGCTCGCGGTGTCGCAGAACGACGGCACAATTCGTCTCGCCGTCATCAACGGGGCGGGCGAGGCGGCGACCGATCAGATCACGCTGACGCCGCGTGCGGCGTCGCTGGTTGAAAGTCCGCCGCTTGCGCCGTCCGCGAGCGCGGCACGCGCCACGCTGACGCCGGCGGAGCAGGTCGCCGTCACCGTCGCCTCCGCCGAGGCCGTCACCAGGCAGGGCAGCCAGGCGCCGCTGTTCGCCAATCTAGCGGCCGTCGTCACCGGCAGCGATCTGCCGGCGGGGCTGAAGCAGGCGGTGCTCGACGTGCTGGCGCAGCAGACGCCGCTCGACACCGCCCTCGATGGCGGCGATATCGAATCCGCCTTCCAGAAATCAGGCCTGTTCCTCGAAGCCTCGCTTGCCGCGGGCGCGACGCCGTCCTCCGGTACCGTGCCGGATTTGAAAGCAGCGCTGCTGGTGTTGCGCCAGACGCTGGCCACGATTGAAACCGCGGCGCCGCAGACCCAGGCCGCCGCGCTTCCGACGAGCGCCACGCCGACAGCGCAGGTCGCCGCCGCGCCGGTCGCGTTGCCGCCATCCGGCCCCGACGTCGCCCAATCACCGCAAACGCCCCGCAACGCTAATCCCGCCGCTGCCGTGCTCGCCGACATCGCCGGCGGCCCACCGCAGGCCGCGATGCCCAAGACCATGTCCGCAGGCCTTGCCGCGACCCTGCTGCAGGAGGTCACGCAAAACCTGCCGCGCCTGACCGGCAACGTTCCGGGCTCGAACAAGGCCGTGCCCGACGGCCACATCTTCGAATCCGCCGCGCGCGCGACACCGCCGCCGTTCCGTGGCGCACTGCCGGCGCCACAGCCCATCGCCTCGCCATCGCTCGCGCCCGATACGCCGCTCCCCGCAACGGTGCATCGCCTGCTCGACGACACCGACGCCGCAATCGCGCGGCAAACGCTGTTGCAGGTCGCCTCGCTCCCTGATCGCACCGACGCCAGCGGTCATCGGATCGACCCGGCCGTGCCGCAGTGGAATTTCGAGATTCCCTTTGCGACGCCGCAAGGCACCGCGATGGCGCAGTTCGAGATTTCGCGCGATGGCGCTGGCGAATCCGCCGATCCCGCCAAGCAGGCCTGGCGCGCGCGCTTCACGCTGAACGTCGAGCCGGCCGGTCCCGTTCATGCCTTGATCACGCTGAGCGGCGACAAGACCTTCGTGCGGATGTGGGCGGAGCGGCCGGCGACCGCACAGCAGCTCCGCGCCGGCGTCGGTGAGCTCAATCAGGCCCTGATGAGGGCCGAGCTCAAGCCCGGCGACATCGTGGTCCGTGATGGTACCCCGCCGCAGCCGGCGCCGGCCCGCGCCGGCCATTTCCTGGATCGCGCCACATGAGCGATCCATCCAAGCTCGCGATCGCGCTGCATTACGAGAAGGGCACCAACGCGCCGGTCGTCGTCGCCAAGGGCAAAGGCACGATCGGCGAAAAGATCGTCGAGATCGCCAAGGCCCACGACATCCCGATCGAGGAAAACGAGGTCCTGGCCGGCGCGCTGTCCAAGGTCGAGCTCGGCGAGGAGATCCCGCCGGATCTCTACAAGGCCGTCGCCGAGGTGCTGGTGTTCGTGCTGCGGCTGTCGGGCCGAGGACGCTGACGCGCTGTCATCGTTTCACCACGATAGCGGCTGCATGGTCGCGGTCGCTTTCACTGCTCAACGGATATCGCTCTTGATCACCCGCCGTTCCGCCCTCGGCCTTCTCGCCGCATCTGCCATCCTGCCGCAACGCGCGCTCGCGCATGTCGCGCCGCCGCGGAACGAGATCCGTGACAGTCTCGCAAAGCGCTTCGCCGATCTCGGCACGTCGGGCACCTTCGTCGGTTACAAGGTCGAGGATTATCTGGTCGTCGCCAGCGACAAGGAGCGCTCGGGCGAGGGGAAGCTGCCGGCCTCGACCTTCAAGATCCCGAACTCGCTGATCGCGCTGGAGACCGGCGTCGTCACCGATCCCGACAAGGATGTGTTCCCCTGGGACGGCGTGAAGCGCCCGATCGAAGCCTGGAACAAGGATCACACGCTGCGCAGCGCGATCGCGGTGAGCGCCGTGCCGGTCTATCAGGAGATCGCGCGCCGCATCGGCCAGGAACGCATGCAGAAATACGTCGATGAGTTCGACTACGGCAATCGCGATATCGGCGGCGGCATCGACCAGTTCTGGCTTACCGGGGCGTTGCGCATAGACCCCATCGAGCAGGTCGATTTCGTCGACCGGCTGCGTCGCCGCGCGCTGCCGATTTCCAAGCGCAGCCAGGATCTCGTCGCCGACATCCTGCCGGTGACCAAGGTGGGAGACAGCGTCATTCGCGCCAAGTCCGGCCTCTTGGGCGCCGAGCGCGGCGAGCCATCGCTCGGCTGGATGGTCGGCTGGGCCGAGAAGGGCGAGGCGCACACGGTGTTCGCGCTCAACATGGATTGCAAGGAGCCGCGGCTCGTCGGTGAGCGCATGCCGCTGACGCAAGCCTGCCTTGCCGAGATCGGCGCGATCTAACTAGCGCTGCCGCGCCAGTCTCCGGCGTCATTGCGAGGAGCTCTTGCGACGAAGCAATCCAGAGTCTTTCCTTTGAGGCAGTCTGGATTGCTTCGCGGAGCCTGTCATCGGGCCGCGCGTCGCGCGGACCCGGTCGCTCGCAATGACGGAGGATATGGTGCGGACGCCGGCGCCCAAGGCGGAGCTGCCGTAGAGTGGGCAAAGGCGCGCAGCGCCGTGCCCACGATCTCTTTCCGTCATCCGCAATTCGTGGGCACGCTTCGCTTTGCCCGCCCTACGGCAGCGGTGCAAGCCGAATTGCCACTCACCCCAGCTTGAACAACACCTGCAGGAACTCCTCCACCGCCTTGCGCGACTCCGCGGCCGTCTTCGGATTGCCACCGACATGCGGATTGAGCTCGACGCAGGAGTCCTTGTAGGTGAAGGGCGCGTTGGTGTCGCCGTTCATCAGCACGCCGCCGTCGCCTTCCTTGATCTTGCAGTTGCGCACGGTCTGCGCATTGGCGGACACCGCAACGGTGCTGACGCCGAGCAGGCCGCTGTCGAATCCGTGCGCGCTGTCGGGGTATTCGGTCAGCACCACGTCGCGCCCGGCCGACTTGAGCCGTTCGACGAACGCCTTGCAGCTCTTCACGGGATTGTAGTCGTCAGGCGTGCCGTGGAAGATGCGGATCGGACGCGCCGTGACCTCGCTGTCGCCGACATAGGTCGTCGAGCAATCCGGGTAGAACGGGACGTAGGCCGCGAACTGTATGCCGGACTTGTTCCAGAGCTTGTTGAAGCGCTCGAGGCTCGCATAGAGCGTTGCCTGTCCGCCGCGCGAAAAACCCATCAGCACGATGCGATCGGGATCGACGCGCGGGTGCTTGGCAAGGATCTCAAGCGAACGGTAGATGTCGATGATCAGATTCAGCCGGCCGAGCAACGCCTGGTTCGGCCCGACCACCGTCAGCCCGCGGCCGGTGAAACCGTCGATCACGAAGGTCGAGATGCCCATGGCGTTGAAGGCGTGCACCCAGGCCTCGGTGGTGGCGCCGACGCCGCTCGAGCCGTGCATCAGCACCACGACGGGAAGCTTGCCGGTGCCTTGCGCGACGCGGAATTCGCCGGCGACCGTCACAGGCTTGCCGGCGGCGGCATCGCCGCTGAGGAATTGCTGGTCGGAGAGGGTGAGGGAGGGGATCGGGTAGATCTCGGCGCGGGTGGCGGCTTCCTTGGGCAGGGATTGCGCATGGGCGAGCATGGTGGACGCGTAGAGCGCAATGAGCGTTGCAGCGACGCGGAATGCCGTCGGCATCGGATCCTCCCTGGTGATTTTGCGGGAGTAGAACAACGCAGCCGCGCGCTGTCAATTTGACACCGGCTGTCGCTGGGCTCAGGCCTTGTCGGCCGTCTTCTTCGCCGTGAGCGCCTGGTCGATTGCAAAGCCGCCGATCTCGCTCATCGCCTGCGAGATCACGTCGCCCCTGCGGGCAAAGCCGGCGGAGAGGACATCGAACTGAGTCCGCGCCAGCCGCAGCACCTCGATCGGCACGGAGACCACGGTCTCGTTGAAGCTGTCGACGGAGGCGCGCAAGCTGTCCAGCTCGGTCGTGAGCTTGCCGATATGGCTCTCGGCATTTTGCATCAGGTCGATCAGCTTGCCGCGCTCGGCGTCGAAGGCGGCACGCTCGGCTGCGGCTGCCGCGGTGACCTCGGCAAGCTGCGCCCGCAGCGCCTCGATCTGGCCGACCATGGCATCGGAGGCGAGCTCGGCGGCCTCGCGCAGCTCGGCGTTGCGGGTGCTCTCGATCTGCTGCTGGTGATAGAGCCGCTCGGCGGACATCGCCCGCTGGCCGAGCTGCTCGATCAGGCTCGCGGCGCGCAGCAGCATCTCGCCGTTCCGCCCCGACACCATGCTGGCCATCCGCCGCAGGAAGTCGATGGTTTCGGACGATGAGTTCGGCGGCAGGGGGACGACCGTCGCGGACATGAGGTGATGCTGAGCCAGGGCCTGGGGACCGCCGCCGTACCGACTGGGCTCACGCAACATTCGGCGCCTGATCGCAAGCGCGAAGCAAGCCTGAATCGGCCGGCCCGGTCAACTGGCCCGCGCCGGAGTTCAGGCCTCCTTTTGCCGCCCGATCCGGCCCAGATGGGTGAAGCCGAAACCGGCGGAATATTTCAGGCCATAGCCGAGTGCCCGGTCGATGCCGATATGGGCGAGCCAGATCAGAGCGATGGACAAGGTGAGCGGCGAGCCGAGGCCGAAGCCCAGCGTCAGCAGCGACACCGGCGCCATGTAGCTGTGGGCGGCGTTGTAGACCAACGCGCCGAATTTGGCGTCGGACAGGTATGCCAGGAAGCTGAGATCGGGGACGAAGAAGAGCAGGGCAAAGACCAGCCAGGAGCCGTCCCAGGCCCAGTAGAGCATCACCATCCCGATAAACAGGGTGAGGCCCTCCAGCCGGAGCAGGATGTTGACGCCGCCCGTTGCCGCACCGGTCTCGGCCATTCTCTCGTCCATGCTCGCCTCCCGGGCAAAACTTTGTAATCTCTCACGCTTTTGGCCCGGACAGGGCAGCCCTGCGGCGCGGAAAGGCGCTTTCCGGTCCGCAAAATGCCGTGTTAGAACCCCGCATCACTTAAGAACTGGCGGGAGCAAATGAAACACATCCTGGACGCCCTTGAAGATCGTCGTGCCGGCGCAAAGCTCGGCGGCGGGGAGAAGCGCATCGAGGCGCAGCACGCCCGCGGCAAGCTGACCGCGCGCGAGCGCATCGAGCTCCTGCTCGACAAGGGATCGTTCGAGGAGTTCGACATGTTCGTCGAGCACCGCTCCACCGAGTTCGGCATGGAGAAGACCAAGGTGCCCGGCGACGGCGTCGTCACCGGCTGGGGCACCGTCAACGGCCGCAAGACGTTCGTCTTTGCCAAGGACTTCACCGTGTTCGGCGGCTCGCTCTCCGAAACCCACGCGCTGAAGATCACGAAGCTGCAGGACATGGCGATGAAGGCGAGGGCGCCCATCATCGGCCTCTATGACGCGGGCGGCGCCCGCATCCAGGAAGGCGTCGCCGCGCTCGCCGGCTATTCCTACGTGTTCCGCCGCAACGTGCTGGCCTCGGGCGTGATCCCGCAGATCTCCGTCATCATGGGCCCCTGCGCCGGCGGCGACGTCTATTCGCCGGCCATGACCGACTTCATCTTCATGGTGAAGAACACCAGCTACATGTTCGTCACCGGCCCCGATGTCGTGAAGACCGTGACGAACGAAGTGGTCACCGCCGAAGAGCTCGGCGGCGCTTCCGTGCACGCCACGCGCTCCTCGATCGCCGACGGCGCCTTCGAGAACGACGTCGAGACGCTGCTGCAGATGCGGCGCCTGATCGACTTCCTGCCGTCCAACAACACCGACGGCGTGCCGGAATGGCCGAGCTTCGATGACATCGGCCGGGTCGACATGTCGCTCGACACGTTGATCCCCGACAATCCGAACAAGCCCTACGACATGAAGGAGTTGATCCTGAAGGTCGTGGACGAGGGCGATTTCTTCGAGATCGCCGACATGTTCGCCAAGAACATCGTCACCGGCTTCGGCCGTATCGCCGGCCGCACCGTCGGCTTCGTCGCCAACCAGCCGATGGTGCTGGCCGGCGTGCTCGACAGCGATGCATCCCGCAAGGCGGCGCGCTTCGTCCGCTTCTGCGACGCCTTCAACATCCCGATCGTCACCTTCGTCGACGTCCCGGGCTTCCTGCCGGGCACGAGCCAGGAATATGGCGGCCTGATCAAGCACGGCGCAAAACTGCTGTTCGCGTATTCGCAGTGCACCGTGCCCCTGGTCACCATCATCACCCGCAAGGCCTATGGCGGCGCCTTCGACGTCATGGCCTCCAAGGAAATCGGCGCCGACATGAACTACGCCTGGCCGACCGCCCAGATCGCCGTGATGGGCGCCAAGGGCGCGGTGGAGATCATCTTCCGCAGCGACATCGGCGACCCCGACAAGATCGCCGCCCGCACCAAGGAATACGAAGACCGCTTCCTGTCGCCCTTCATCGCCGCGGAGCGCGGCTACATCGACGACGTCATCATGCCGCACTCGACGCGCAAGCGCATCGCAAGGGCATTGGCGATGCTGAAGGACAAGAAGGTGGAAACGCCGGCGAAGAAGCACGACAATCTGCCGTTGTGAGGGAAGGGCACGTCGGTGGCAATTTGGCGTCGTCGATCGAGATTATGGCGGCGCGCCATTGGATTGTGGGGCCTGATCTTGGGCGTGTTGTCCTCAGTCCTGGCGATGGACATCTCGTGCTTCGCGCAGGGCAACGAGATGACCGTCACTGCCCGGGCGTCGGAGGAGACCGTTATCGAAGGCTACGCCGACGCCGACAATACGTGCGCGCCGGTCGAACTCCCCCGACTCTCGCTCGTGAAGTCACCGGAACATGGAATCGTCTGTTATCGTATTGAGGATTTCGAGGTGGCGGGCGACTCTGGAAGGGATCAAGCCTGTATCGGGCGCTGGATCCGCGGCATAAGCATCTTCTACTTGGCACGACCCGGTTATAGCGGGCCGGATAGTCTGCGCTATGAAGCGATCACCGATCGAAGGCGGGACCGAGTCACTGTTCGCGTCAGGGTCTTGCCCGACGCTGCAAGCGCTTCCAATTTATCGGTCGATCCCGGTGGTTCTTCGCGCGAGCCCGCTATGTCGATTGGGCCTATCCCTGCGTGTGTGATTCCGGTGTCCTAGGATGCCTTACAACTGAACTTCGTCTGTCCCTCGATCTGCGCGCTCACACATCCAATGACCGAAGACGATCCGACCGACGAAATCTCCGACATCGAAGATCGCATCGAGCGGCTCGCCGAGATCGCCGAGCGCTGCCGCAAATACATCCTCGCGTCCAAGATCGCGATCGGGGGCGGGGCGGCGCTGCTGGTGGTGACGATCCTCGGTGTGTTTGGCTTCGGTCAGACCGCGGCGCTCGGATCGATTGCGCTGGTGCTGGGCGGGATCGTCTCGCTCGGCTCGAACGTCTCGACGTTGCGGCAGACGGACGACGCCATCAGTGCTGCCGAGGCGCGGCGGGCGGCGTTGATCGGCAGCATTGATCTGCGCGTCGTCGCCGATGCGCCGCTGAAGCTGGTGTGACGCATCCGGCGCCAGCACGCCTCACGCGGCGGACTTGAGCGTCAACTCCGACAATTCGGTGCGGCATTCGGCGGCGAAGGCCTGAAGCCGGTCGGCGGTCTGGCGGTCGAGGATGGCCTTGGCCAGCCGCTCGGCGCGGGCGATCTGTCGCTTGAGATATTCGATGCGGACCATGGGTCACCTTTCGAAACTGCTTCCTTTCGCTGGCGACTGTATCCCGGACACGGGATTGGTTATGTGAGGCGCATCACGTTTTGCGCGCCGCATCCGCCGCAGCGAAATGCGCCATCTGATCGGCGCGGGCCTTGATGAACGCCGGGCGGCCGGTGGCGCGCGCGACGTAGGCGCGGCAGGCGGGACTGTCGGCCAGGCCGCCGAACCCATCGACGACGCGCAGCACGTCCGACATCAGGATGTCGGCGACGGAGAAGGAGCCCGCCAGCCATTCGCGGCTGGCGAGCACCGGCTCGAGATGCTTCAGCCGCAGCTTGAGGAAGTCGTCGACGAATTTCCACGCCGCCGTGTCGGTCGGATGTCCCATGAATTGCGACATGCCCCAGGGCAGGCTCGCCATCTCCACCGAATTGAGTGCCGCGAATACCCATTCCGTCGCCTCGCTGCGGCCGCGCGGATCGGTGGGCATCAGCTTCTCGCTCAGCCCGCCGAGATGCAGCAGGATCGCGCCGGTCTCGAAGATCGAGAGGTCGCCGTCGGTCAGCCACGGCACCTGGCCAAACGGCTGGTGCACGAGATGCGCAGCGCCGCGATCGTCGATAGGCGTGCTGGCGACGTGATAGGGCAAGCCGGCCTCTTCGAGCGCCCAGCGCACGCGCAGGTCGCGCACGAAACCTCGCGGCGCTTCGGGAACCCAATCGAACGTGGTCAGGGTGAGGTCGGCCATCTGCTGTCTCCGTGTCCGGTTTCAAAGCAAGGACGAGCGAGGAGCGTTCGTTCCGACACCCCCGCCAACTCTTTTTGTCGCCGGCCGCTGAAGCGGCTAGGTTCGTGCCAAACAACAGGAGGAAACCCGATGCCAGCAGCCTTCCTCGTCGTTCGCGCCATCGTTCCCGAGGCCGAAAAGCGCGCCGCCTTGCGAAGCGCTCGCGCGGGACGCTGGTGTTCGCAGGAGTTTTCGAAGTAGCGCGCCGAATGTCTGCTTCGCACCTATTCTGAATACACGATTCAGCCATGGTTCATGTCGTGACCGCGACACTTCCTCTGCATCACTTGCCAGCTAGCCTAGAGGATATGCTCATGGAGCGTCGGAACTTTTTGAAACTTGCATTGGGAGTGACGGCGGCCGCCTTCGCCGCGACCGCCGCGCAGGCTGCGCCGCTGTCGCCGCAGCCGCTCGGTGATCCCGCTCGCACGCCGCAAGGCAATCCCGACGCTCATCCTGCCGTCACCACCAGCGAGGAAGCCGCCAAGCTGACGCCTGAGCAGGTGCACTGGCATGGCCATCACCGCCACTGGGGCTGGCGCCGCCGTCATTGGCGTCGGCATTACCGGCGCTGGCACCGCCGCCATGGCTGGTGAGCCCGGCAAGGCGTGAATTGGACGGGGATCGCAGCCGGCGATCCCCGTTTCGATTCCGGGGGGCTGCAATTTTCACGAGCGAGCGAATCGTCGTCAGCAGCCGCCGCAAAGAAAATGGCCGCGCAGGCTGTCGCCGCGCGGCCATCTCTACGGTGCGGAGAGATCAGAACGGACGGCAGCGGCCGGCGTACCAGCGGAAGCCGTAGGGGCACACGCGCGCACGCGGCACGACGACGACCGGTGGGGCTACATACACGGGAGCCGGGCGCACCACGACCGCGCCGCGCATCGGACGGCAATTTCCATAGGGACCGCGATAGAACCCACGGCCGCAGCCCTCGGCGGCGCTGGCCGCCTCGCTGAAACCGACGACCGCGCTGGCGAGCATGGCGGCTGCGAACAGGTATTTCATTTGATCTTCCTTCTCGTCCTTTGGGGCAAGTCTTTGCGAGCTAGGCGCTCATGAATCAAAAGACACGATTCGACATGTCAAATCTTGCAACATATCGACACGGCGCGATCCAAACCTGCCAATCAGGACCTGAATGCGGCATGAACGTTCCCTCAGCATGCTGCTTGAGGCGACAGACATGGCGCCGGGGGCTGTGAGGGCTCGGCCGCACTGTGCCGCGCTGCGGGAGGCACTCGGCGCGCACGGTCAGTCCTTCAGCTTACCGAACAGCGCGGCAAACTGCTTCTCGCCGGTGCGGGTGAAGTTCACCACGCGGCTGCCGGGCGTCGCGTCACGTGCCGCCCATTTCAGCTCGGCGAAGCGCTGCATCATCGCGGCCCCGAGCGTGCCGGCAAGGTGATGCCGCCGCTCGCTCCAGTCGAGGCAGGCCTTGCACACCGGACGGCGCGGGTGGGTGAGCATGTCGGATGAGATCTGCAGGTGTTTTGCGAGAAACCGCTCGCCCTCGGCCGTCAGCTCGATGTCCTGCTTCTTCTGCCGGACCAGATTCCGCTCGCGCAAGGAATCCAGCATCTGCACGCCGAGATCGCCAGCGAGATGATCGTAACAGATCCGCGCGCGCCGCAGCGCCGGATCCTTCGGCCCGGTGCGCACCCGCATGTGGCCGGTCCGCGCGGCGAGACCCGCGAGGCCTTCGAGCACGCCGGCGACGTCGTCGTCGGTGAGGCGATAGTAGCGGTGGCGGCCCTGCTTCTCCGGCTCGACCAGCCCGCCGACCTCGAGCTTGGCCAGATGCGAGCTCGCCGTCTGCGGCGTGATGCCGGCCTCCTGCGCCAGCTCGCTCGCGGTGAGCGCGCGGCCGTTCATCAGCGCCGTGAGCATGTTGGCGCGGGCGGGATCGCCGACCAGCGAGGCGACCATGGCGATGTCGGGTCCTGATTTCATGCTTCGATGGTAGCCGAAGCATCGTGGTCGGGCAAGGGCGTAGCCTGTTGCTGCAAACACGTCATTGCGAGCGAAGCGAAGCAATCCAGTTGCTTCAGCGGCGAGAGTGTTGCTCGCGCTTCGCGCAAGGAAAGATCAGGAGCCCCTCATGTCCGTCACCGTCTTCATCCGTTACCAGCTCGATCCGTTCAAGCGCGCGCAGTTCGAGGAATATTCCAAGCGCTGGCTCACCATCATCCCGAAATGCGGCGGCGACCTGATCGGCTATTTCATGCCGCACGAGGGCACCAACAACATCGCGTACGCGCTGATCACCTTCGAGAGTCTCGCCGCCTATGAGGCCTACCGCGCCCGGCTGCGGCAGGATGCGGAGGGCATGGCCAACTTCCATTTCGCCGAGGACCACAAATTCATCCTCGCCGAAGAGCGCACCTTCCTGCGCAAGGTGGTAGTGTAGGCCGGATAGCAGCAGGAGATGCCCATGATCGCCGTGATCTTCGAGGTCTGGCCCAAGCCCGAACACCGCCAGGATTATTTCGACCTCGCAGCCGATCTGAAGCCGCTGCTGCAAACCATCGACGGCTTCATCTCGGTCGAGCGCTTCGAGAGCCTGACCGACAAGGGCAAGATCCTGTCGGTGTCGTTCTGGCGGGACGAGGCCGCGGTGCAGGCCTGGCGCAACACGATGGAGCACCGCCGCACGCAAGCGAAGGGCAGGGCGCAGATCTTCGCCGATTATCATCTGCGCATCGCCAGCGTCATCCGTGACTACAGCATGAACGATCGTGAGCAGGCGCCGAAGGACAGCCGGGCGGTGCACGACGCGCGCTGACGCATGATCCGGGAAAGTGCGAAGCGGTTTTCCGGAAAGATCATGCGCAAACAACAACCTGAAGTGCGCTGACGATTCATCCAGGTCTCGTCGCGCTTCAGGCGCGAAAGGGGTATTCAATCCATGGTGGACATCTCGCGCAGGTTGTGAGATGTCTATACCGCGCTTCCTGTTTTTGGGGGGCGCGTGTCGTTGCAGTCAGAAATTGATTTCAATCCGCCTTCGATCGATGGGCGGACAAAATGCGCCGAGCAGTTAGAGCGAGGTGTTGCATATGACGATTTTCACCGGGCCTCCCTCCGATGCCATTCGAAACAAGCCCATCACGAATGAACTGAAGAACGTGCTCGACACCGCGGCCGTGGCGGCGGGGATCGACACGATCCGGATTACGTCGGGCGGACAGGATGCGATCGGTCATGGAACCCGTCGCACGGGATCCACACGCCACGATCTCGGGCGCGCCGCCGACGTGCAATGCCTCGTCGGTGGTCAGGCATTGACGTTCACCGACGACGCGGCGCCGCCGGGCATCTTGCGTTTCGTGACGGCTGCGGCTGCGGCGGGCGCTACCGGCATCGGGGCAGGCGTCGGCTACATGGGCAACCGGACGATTCATGTCGGCTTCGGCACCTCCGTCGACGATCACAACAGGCTGACCTGGGGCGCTGGCGGTCGATCGGCCACGGCTCCGCAATGGTTGCGCGACGCGGCGCAGGATGGCTGGGATGCGGGCGGAGCCGTGCCGCCCGCGGGACCGGTCGCCGCTGGCGCTCATCCCGGACGTTTCGTGGTGATCGCGCGCGATGGACTGAAGCTGCGTGGCGGGCCGGGCACGAATTTCGATCCGGAAAGGACGTTGCCCGCCGGCACGGAGCTGAATGTCGTGGCGGTCTCCAACGTCGATCCCGCCTGGGTTCGCGTCGACCTGGAAGGCGACGGTCTGCTCGACGGCTATGTCTTTGCAGCCTTCCTCGCCGAGGTCGGGGCTGCGCCCGATTGAGGCCGGTCACAGGGCCCATCGTTTCCTTGTTCCAGCGACGGAGTTCATCATGGTGAGCGTCGACGATATCAGGTGGTTCAAGCAGCAATTTCGCACGCAGATCGAGGCCGCCTTGCCGGGTACGCCCTTCGATGTCGACATGATCGCTGCGATCGCGTGCCAGGAAACGGGCTACATCTGGTCCGTGATCCGCAAGAAGAACCTTCCGCTCGATCGCATCCTCGCGCTCTGCGTCGGCGACACCATCGATTTCCAGGGACCGGGCAAGGGACGGCAGGCCTTCCCGCGCAACAAGGCACATCTGCTGGGAGAGCCGCACGGGCGTGAGATGTTCGATATCGCGCGCGACGGCCTCGAACAGATGTCGGCCTTTGTCCGCGGCTACGAGCGTGCCGTGGCCAATCCCGACAAGTTCTGCCACGGGTTCGGAATGTTTCAGCGCGATCTCCAGTTCTTCAAGGACGATCCGCACTATTTCCTGGAGCGGCGCTACGAGAACTTCTCCGATACGCTCGCGCAATGTCTCGGAGAGCTGGAGCGCGGGGTGAGGAAGCTCGGCTTCCAGTCCAGGACGAAGCTGGCCGATCTCGAATTCTGCGCCGTCGCCATTGCCTACAACACCGGTGGCTACAATCCGGCGAAGGGCTTGAAGCAAGGCTTCAAGGACGACAGCGGCAAATTCTACGGCGAGCAGATCTTCGACTTTCTGACGTTGTCGCGGACGGTCGACGGCGCCGCGGTGCTGGCGCCGGGACGTTATGTCGTGATGGCTCGCGGCGGCCTGAAGCTGCGTGGCGGGCCGGGCACGAATTTCGACTCCGAAAGGACTCTGCCGCCCGGTACCGAAATCAACGTCGTCGAGACCAGCAGCCAGGATCCGGCATGGGTGCGGGTGGACCTGGAGGGCGACGGCCTGCTCGACGGTTACGTGTTTGCAAGCTTCCTCGCGCCAGCCCAGCAGCATATGGCTGGAAGAGAGGATGTCCCCGAGCCGGCCTGACGTGGCGGGTTCACTGAGCGTGTCCGCAACCATCTTGTTGGACGAGCGCGCCGCCTGAGGCGGCGCACTGGCGATCGGCGCGGTGCATCCCCATCTCTGCGGCGCAACTCATCGACATGGGGAGAAGAAACATGCACGTCACCACGGCGGACAAGCGCGCGGCCTTCAGGAAGCTGCACGAGAGCGGCTGCTTCATCCTGCCCAATCCGGTCGATGTCGGCAGCGCCAAGGCGTTGCAGCATCTCGGTTTCAAGGCGATCGCCTCATCGAGCGCGGGCTTTGCCTGGACCATCGGCAAGGCCGACAACCACGTCAACGTCGAGGACGTCTGTCAGCATCTGGCAGCATTGAGCTCGGCCGTCGACATCCCCGTCAACGCCGATTTCGAGGGCGGCTTTGCGGTCGAGCCGGACAGGGTCGCGGACAATGTCGAGCGCTGTGTGCGCACCGGCGTCGCCGGCCTGTCGATCGAGGATTCCACCGGCGACAAGGACAAGCCGATCTACGAGCGCGCGCTCGCGGTCGAGCGCATCGAGGCCTCGCGCAAGGCGATCGGCGACAGCGGTACCCTGCTGGTCGGGCGCTGCGAAGCCTATTTGTGGGGCGTGACCGATCTCAAGCTGGTCATCGACCGGCTCACCGCCTATGCGGACGCCGGCGCCGACTGCCTTTATGCGCCGGGCCTGAAGACCCGCGAGGACATCAGCGCCGTGGTGAAGGCTGTCGCACCAAAACCGTTCAACCTCTTGATCGGTGGGTCCGGTCTGTCACGGAGCGAAGCCGAGGACCTCGGCGTGCGCCGCATCAGCGTCGGCGGCTCGCTCGCCCGCGCCGCCTGGGGCGGCTTCATGCGGGCGGCGAAGGAGATGGCGGAGAAGGGCACGTTCACCGAGCTCGGCAGCGGCTATCCCGGCGGCGAGCTCAACAAGATGTTTGGCTAGCGCATGATCCGCTGACCTGCGCAGCGGTTCTCCGACACGATCAGGCTCGGATAGAACCAAACGAAAAAGCGGCGGGACTTTCGTCCCGCCGCTGTCGCAGATTGTTGCAATTCGTTACTTCGTGCCCTCGGACGGTGCGGCCGGATCAGGCGCCGCCGGCTTGCTCGGCGCTGCACCCGTGGTCACGCCCGGCTCGGTGTTGGCGCGCGGCGTCACGTCGCGCATGCCGGGAGGCGCGGCCGGATTGGTGGCAGGCGCCTGCTGTGCGGTCTGCGTCGCCGGCGGGTTGCTGGCCTGGTTGCCATTGGTCGTATTGTTCAGGCCGTAGAACACGGCGCCCAGCACCAGTGCAATCGCAACGGCGAATAACGCAACCTTGCCGCTGGAGGCGGGGCCTTCGCCAAGCTCGGGATCGACCTGAAGGTCTGCATCCCGGCGCGCCGCGCGAAGATACTCATCGTCGGCGAGGTTGGCGCGGTACGGATCGTTGGGAAAACGGTCGTCAGCCATGGATTGGGTCTCCTCGGTTATGACGCCCGGACAACCCGTGGATGCGAGATTCTGTTCCGCGTCTCCTCATGCTTTCGTCGCATGTTGCCCTGCCGCCGGGAATCGGGAACCTCTTGTTCCGGGAATGGACCCGGGTTCCATGGTTGCGACGAGGGAACAAGCACAAGGGAACAGGGCAATGTGGACTCTGCCGCCGAGCGATACCGTGCTGCATTTCCTGTCGCTGGTTGCGATCGCCGCTCAGGGCATGACGGCTGCACTCGCGGCCGGACGCCGCAGCATGGACTGGTTGGGGGTCTGCTTCCTCGGCTGCATCACCGCTCTTGGCGGCGGCACGCTGCGCGATCTCTTCCTCGGACATTATCCGCTGGCCTGGGTGCAAAACCCGATCTATCTCGCGCTGGCCGGCGGTGCGGCCTTCCTCACCATCCTGTTCGCGCGTCTCGTGCACCGGCTCAAGGTCGCCTTCATCGTGCTCGACGCCATCGGGCTCGTCGTCTTCACCATGACCGGCTGCGACGTCGCCTGGCAGATGGACGCCTCGCTGCCGATCGTCATCGTCTCGGGCATGGTGACGGGCTGCGCCGGCGGCGTCCTGCGCGACGTGCTCTGCAACGACGTGCCGCTGCTGTTTCGCTCCGAGCTCTACGCCAGCGTCTCGGTGGTGACGGGCCTGTTCTACGCCACCGCGTTCGGCCTCAAGCTCAACGCCGAGCTCTGGACCCTCCTGACCTTCGCGCTCGGCATCAGCTTCCGCCTGCTGGCGGTGCGCTACAAATGGGAGATGCCGAAGTTTGTGTTCACGGAGGATGAGGACAAGGAGCGGTGATTTCGCCCCGCTCTTTCCCGGTGATTGCGAGCGCAGCGAAGCAATCCGAAGATGTGTCCGCGGAAACATTTGGGATTGCTTCGCTGCGCTCGCAATGACGAGGAGGCCGTAACGAGCTACTCCTGCTTCCTCGCCTTCGCGACCTGCGCCGGCGTTACCAGCAGCCCGGCATTGCCCCAGGAATTGCGGATGTAGTTCGTCACCGCCGCGATCTCCTCATCGGACAGCTGCTTGGCATAGCCCGGCATCTCGCCGGTGTTGGGGGCGCGCGGCGTGGTCACGGTATGGGCGCCGTCGAGGATGATGCGCAAGGTGGAGGACGGATTGATCGATTGCAGCAGCGCATTGCCCGGCAGCGGCGGATAGATTCGTGGGGCGCCCGAGCCGTCGGCCTCGTGGCAGGCGATGCAGAATTTTGCGTAGACGGCCTGGCCCGCCTTCATCTCGGCCTCGTCGGGCGGCGTCACGATGGTCTCGCGCCGCGCCGGCGGCAGGCTCTTCAGGTAGACCGCGATCGCGCGCACATCGGCATCGCTCATCTTCGACGTCGAATTGACGATCACCTCGGCCATCGGCCCGCCGGCATGGCTCCTGGCATTGCGGCCGCTCTGTAAGTATTCGGCGATGTCCTGTGCGCTCCACGAGTGCAGCCCGGTGCGCACCGCGCCATCGAGCCGCGGCGCGTACCAGCCGCCGAGCGGGCTGCCTGCGAGGGCCTGCGCGGTCTTGTCCGCGCCGAAATAATTCTTCGGTGTGTGGCAGGCGCCGCAATGACCGAGCCCGGTGACGAGATAGCCGCCTCTGTTCCAGGTCGCGCTCTTGCTCTGGTCCGGCTCGAACAGGCCGGGCTTGAAATACATGGCGTTCCAGATCCGCATCAGGCCGCGATAGCCGAACGGCCAGCGCAGCTCCGGCGGCTTGTTGCGGTTCGCGACAGGCGCGAGCGTGCCGAGATAGGCGCGGATCGCCAGCGTGTCGTCCTTCGTCATCTTCGTGAAGTAGGGATAGGGGAAGGCCGGGTAATAGCTCGAGCCGTCGGGCGCGATGCCGCTGCGTACCGCGCGCACGAAGTCCGCGTCCGTCCACGCGCCGATCCCGGTGTCGCGGTCCGGCGTCAGGTTCGGCGCATAGATCGCGCCGAAGGGGGTGTCGATGCGCTTGCCGCCGGCGAACGGCTTTGCCGGATCGGCCGTGTGGCAGCCCGCGCAGTCGCCGGCCTCGACCAGCGTCCTGCCATAGGCGATCAGTTCCGGCGACGGCTCGGCCGCGCTTGCAACCGCACCGCACAACGCCAAACCGGCAACAGCCAAGCCAGTCAGAATCGTCCGCATCGAAAGCCTCTCCTGCGACCAATCGCCCGCATCCGGCATGGCGGGCGCGTCATTCATTTCGCCACAGTGGGGGTATGGTGACACAAATTGAAAACGGCATGCGTGTTTCAGGCCACGAAGTTGCGATTTTTACTTGGGCCTTCCTTTGGTCCAGATTTGTGATGCGCCGCGTTAAATATCCGACATAGAGTGGCGGAGGTGGTCGGCGCGCCCTAGCTAAAAACAACGGGAAGGCAACGGCTTAAGTCAGCAAGACCTGAACAGGGCGATAAAGAGGACAGCATGGGCATCAACCAGGGTCCGATCAGTCTCGATCAAAAATACACCCAGGAAACCGGGCACGTCTTCACCACGGGCATCCAGGCCCTGGTCCGCCTGCCCATGGCCCAGATCCGCCGCGACCGTGCCGCGGGCCTCAATACGGCGGGCTTCATCTCCGGCTATCGCGGCTCGCCGCTCGGCGGCTACGACCAGCAGCTCTTCGCCGCCCGCAAGCATCTCGAACAGTACAACATCAAGTTCCAGCCCGGCGTGAACGAGGATCTGGCGGCGACCGCGGTCTGGGGCTCGCAGCAGCTCAACCTCTCGCCCGGCGCCAAATACGACGGCGTCGTCGGCATCTGGTACGGCAAGGGCCCCGGTGTCGACCGCTGCGGCGACGTGTTCCGCCACGGCAATGCCGCAGGCTCGGCCAAGAACGGCGGCGTGCTCTGCCTCGCCGGTGACGACCATGGCGCAAAATCCTCCACCGTTCCGCATCAGTCCGACCATGCCTTCATGTCGGCGCTGATGCCTTATCTCTATCCCTCGAGCATCCACGAGATGATCGAGATGGGGCTGCTCGGCATCGCGATGTCGCGCTATTCCGGCTGCTGGGTCGGCATGAAGGTGATCACCGAGACGGTGGAGACCACCGCCGAGATCGACCTCACCGACGAGATGAAGCCCTTCGTCATCCCCGCCGATTTCGAACTGCCGCCCGGCGGCCTCAATCTGCGCTGGCCCGACGACCGCTTCGAGCAGGACCGCCGCCTGCAGGACTACAAGGGCTTTGCCGCGATCGCCTTTGCGCGCGCCAACCGGGTCAACCGCGTCACCATGGATTCGCCGAACGCCCGCTTCGGCATCATGGCCTCGGGCAAGAGCTACGAGGACGTCCGCCAGGCGCTGCGCGAGCTCGGGATCACCGAGGAGGTCGCGGCAAAAATCGGCCTTCGTCTCTACAAGATCGGCATGCCCTGGCCGCTGGAGCCGGAAGGCGTGCATGAATTCGCCGTCGGCCTGGAGGAGATCTTCATCGTCGAGGAGCGCCGCGAGATCGTCGAGAACCAGGTCAAGCAGGTGCTGTTCAACTGGCGCGACGACGTGCGCCCGCGCATCGTCGGCAAGATGGACGAGCACGACAAGCGCTTCCTGACCTTCGCCGCCGAGCTCAGCGTCGCCTCGCTTGCGACCTCGCTCACCGAGCGACTTCTCAAGCTCGATCTCAACCCCGAGATCGCTTCGATGCTCCGCGCCAAGGCCGACTGGTTCAACGGCCGCCAGGCGACCCAGATGCAGGCGGTCGCACCCGTCTCCCGCACTCCGTATTTCTGCTCCGGCTGTCCCCACAACACCTCGACCAAGGTCCCTGAAGGCAGCCGCGCGCTCGCCGGCATCGGTTGCCATTTCATGGCGCTGTGGATGGACCGCTCGACCGAGACCTTTACGCATATGGGCGGCGAGGGCGTGCCGTGGGTCGGCATCGCCCCCTTCACCAACGAGAACCACATCTTCGCCAATCTCGGCGACGGCACTTATTTCCACTCCGGGCTGCTCGCCATCCGCCAGGCGGTCGCCTCCAAGACCAATATCACCTACAAGATCCTCTACAACGACGCGGTCGCCATGACCGGCGGCCAGCGCCATGACGGCGATCTCTCGCCGCAGCAGATCACGTTCCAGCTCCACGCCGAGGGAATTCGCGAGATCTATCTGGTCTCGGAGGCGCCCGACGCCTATCCGGCCGACACCATCGCGCCCGGCGTGAAGAAGTACCATCGCGACGAACTCGACAACGTCATGAAGATGTGCCGCGAGTACAAGGGCACCTCGGCGATCGTCTTCGTGCAGACCTGCGCGGCCGAGAAGCGGCGCCGCCGCAAGCGCGGGCTGATGGAGGATCCGGCGCGCCGCGTCATGATCAACCCGGCCGTCTGCGAAGGCTGCGGCGACTGCTCGGTGCAGTCGAACTGCATCTCGGTCGAGCCGCTGGAGACCGAGTTCGGCCGCAAGCGCACCATCAACCAGTCGTCCTGCAACAAGGACTATTCCTGCCTCAAGGGTTTCTGCCCGTCCTTCGTCACCGTCGACGGCGGCAAGCCGCGCCACCGCGCACCCAGCGAGCTTGCCGATATCGGCGAGCTGCCGGAGCCCGCCTCGCGGCCGACGCTCGACAAACCCTACAACATCGCGGTCGGCGGTGTCGGCGGCACCGGTGTGCTCACCATCGGCGCGCTGCTCGGCATGGCCGCCCATATCGAGGGCAAGGCCTCGATGATCCTCGACATGTCCGGCCTTGCGCAAAAGGGCGGGGCGGTGCTCAGCCACGTCCGCCTGTCGGATCATCCGGCCGAGGTGACCTGCTCGCGCATCGTCACCGGCACGGCCGATCTCGTGCTCGCGGCCGACGAGGTGGTCGCGGTCGCCAAGGACACGATCTCGCTGTGCGACACCAGCCGCACCCGCGGCATCATCAACAGCCACGTCATTCCCACCGCCGATTTCGTCCTCAATCGCGACTTCAACTTCCAGACCCGCAAGCTGAACGGGCTCCTGGAAACGGCGCTGCACAAGGACTCCGTGTTCTTCGATTTCACCAAGCCGGCCGAACAGCTGCTCGGCGATGCCATCGCCACCAACATGATGATGATGGGCTATGCCTATCAGAAGGGCCTGTTCCCGCTGTCCGCGGAAGCGATCGAGCAGGCCATCGAGATCAATGGCGTCTCGATCAAGATGAACAAGGAAGCCTTCCGCCTCGGCCGCCTCGCGGTCGCCGATCCCAAGCGTCTGGCCGACATGCTGAAGGGCACGGACGAGGTGGTCGCGCCGAAGACGCTGGACGCGATGAGCCTCGACGAGGTCATCGAGCACCGCGCCAGGCACCTCACGGCCTATCAGAACGGCCGTCTGGCCAAGCGCTATCGCAAGCTGGTCGACCAGGTTCGCGATGCCGCGGTGAAGGGCGGCTATGGCGATGCGTTGCCGCGCGCGGTCGCAGTGAACTATGCGAAGCTCCTGGCCTACAAGGACGAGTACGAAGTCGCGCGCCTCTACACCGACGGCGCCTTCGAGCAGCAGCTTCGCGACCAGTTCGAGGGTGACTTCAAGTTCAGCTTCAATCTCGCGCCGCCGATCCTCGGCAGCGGCGTCGACGCGCTGGGCCGCCCGAAGAAGCGCGCTTTCGGCCCGTGGATGCTGAAGGTCTTCCGCGTGCTGGCGAAGTTCAAATTCCTGCGCGGCACGGCACTCGACATCTTCGGTCGCAGCGCCGACCGCAAGCTCGAGCGCGATTTGATCGCCGGCTACGAGAAGGACGTCACGACCGTGCTCGGTCTGTTGTCGCCCGTCACTGTTGACACCGCGGTGGAGTTGCTCTCGCTGCCCGACCGCATCCGCGGCTATGGCCCGGTGAAGGAGAAGGCGGTGGCGGATGCCAAGGCGCGCTACGCCCAACTGGCTGCGGACCTGGCGAATCCCCCGCCGGCACCAAGGCAAATCGCCGCCGAGTAGGGCGGTCTCGTAGGGCGGATTAGCGAAGCGTAATCCGCCAAATCTGTTGCCGTTGGGACCAATGCGGCGGATTACGCTTCGCTAATCCGCCCTACGAACTCCAACCGGCTTCGCTCGCGTTTGACAAGAGTTGCGCTCACGCGATACGAACAACCTGCGATAGTGAAGCGCGGCGGAGAATTCGCTCGTGCGCTATGCGGGGCGGCGACCGATGTCATTGCGCACTGTGTTGATTCTGTTTGTGGCCGTCGGCGTGTTGGCGTCGCTGGGGCTGTACTGGAATCAGCATTCCATCGACCGCGTCATGCGGGACGGCTATGGCACCATTGGAAAGGTCACGTCGGCGCAAGTCACCTCGTCGCGGTTTCCGTTCGTGTTCGATGGCATTTGGCCACGCTATGTCGATGAAAGCCTGTCGATCGGATTGCAATGGACCGGGAAGGACGGCGTTCAGCGTGAGCGCGCGGGCATTCCGGTCAGTGACGCCTACGCGGCGCGGATCACGGTCGGCGGTCAGCTCAAGCTCCTGACGATCCCCATTCAGGCCGTTGACGACGATTCATCGCTTCCGGTCGTGGTCGAGGATCTCGACGACCATCTGAACCATATTCGCTCCACGTTGAGGTTCATGCTGGGGGGAGCCGCCGTTTGCGCCGTGCTTCTGATGCTCGTGATCGGGTGGCAGGCATGGTCGGCGCGACGGAGCGAGCCCGGGAGTGCCGCAATCGCCGCCGCGTCGCGGCCCTTTCCTGTCACCCTCGGGATCCTGACCGCCGCGATGCTCCTGTTCGGCGGCTACATGCTGGCGACCTCCTATGTCGAACAGAGCATGTTGAAGGAGATCCTCGATCACGGCAACGAGGCCACCGCGGACATCACGCGCGCCTATGGCGAGGTGAGCAAGGCCGGCGATGCCCCCAGCTATCGCGTCATTCTCGCGTGGACTGACAAGAGCGGACAAAAGCAAACCTACGGACCGACCCACATCAGCCCGGCCTTCTGGCAGCAGATCACGCGCAACGGCGTCCAGACGGTGAGGCAAACCAGAATCCGCTATCTCCAGGGCAGGCCGGATGCCCGGCCTCTCATCGTGGACGACGCCGCCGAGCGCCAGCACCAGGACAGTATCGGCGTAAAGTCAGGCGCTGCGTTTCTCGCCTTCGGCCTGATCCTGGCCGGCGTGACCGCGTTTCGCTATCGGGCAAGTCCGGCGGCGCCATCGCGGCGGAGTAGGGAGTTCTCGTAGGGCGGATTAGCGAAGCGTAATCCGCCCTACGAGCTCCATTGCGCTGATGCCGACTTCAGTCCGGCGATTTACCCGTTCCGAGCACTTTGCTAGTCGTATTCTCGTTCCTCCCGATATCGGATACGAGCGATGTTCACAGCCCTTGATGCGCCTCCCGATCGGCTCGATAAGCACGAGCGGAATTTCGTCGAGAGAATCCGCGCGCATGGTTGGTTCGGCACGCATGTCATGCCGGATGACGAGGGGCCGGGCTTCATCTACACGACCGGATTCTGGCTGAAGTTCAACTTTCCAGAGGTGATCCTGTTTTCGATGCGGCAACAGACCGCTCAGGACACGTTCTGGACGATCTATCGCGAGCTCGAGGCAGGGCGGCGTCTGCCGATCGGCGAGCCGACAGATGCGATCTTTGGGAACGTCACCGCGGTCTTTCTGTCGGTTTCGTCGCGGCAATATCCAAACTACCTCGGCTGGAGCAGGTGGTTTTACGGCAATGATGAGTTCGAATGCCTCCAACTCGTCTACCCCGATCGCGACGGTCATTTTCCATGGGCGGCGGAAGCGTCCGCCGAAGCCCGCGCTGCGCAGCCCGATCTGATCGAAGGCAATTGGCAGGGGCGGCGCAAGATCTCGTAGCGTGGGCAAGGCGCAACGCGCCGTGCCCACGACCTCTCCATGATTGCGCAAGGGACGTGGGCACGCTTCGCTTTGCCCACCCTGCGACACCATCCGTTGCGTCGGCGTCGGGCAAAACACCCAGGCCCTGGGTCAATCCACCGGCGCGAAAATATTCCGCTTTACCGAAATTCGGAATTGTCGTATCACCCCGCCACCTCATCCCTCTCAGAGGGGCGTATCGCGATCGTCACGAAACGCGGGGTGAGCGGCGGTGGACGCGGGCTGCGTCGCACGGGCAATCGTCTCGTGCACACGACAGGCGCGGTCTCGCGTACGGCAAAATCGTGTGGTCCTGACGCCCGCAGGCTGGCGTCAAGTCTTGCGATCACTCGCAGGGCGACGGGGGCAATAGTGCAACGCTCCCCGGGGAGAGCGCGACATAAGCCGTAAAGCCACTGCGCAGGGAAGGCCGGATGTTCGGCCGCACCTGTATGCCGCTGTGCATCTGTTCTTCGCGCATTCGCGCACAGCGGACCGTGGGTGCCCAGCCGGCACCCGGTCTTCCCTGCGCCCTCTGGTTTTGGAGGGAGGCAAGACGGACGCAAAGCTCGGGCGAGATGCGCCGCGAGGATGCGGTGGTGTGTCTGCGATCAAACTCTCGTGCCCCGGACGCTGCGCAGCACGAAGTGGTGCGCTGCAGAGCCGGGGCCCATTGCACCGAGTCCGCGGCCTCATGGGTCCCGGCTCTGCGCAGCAACGCCGAGGCGTTGCAGCGCGTCCGGGACACGAGAGCATCATCCACTTGCGCCGAGCCGCTGCCCTCTCGCAGGGCGGAATATTTCCGCGCTTGCCAATCCGCCCGGTGCGGTTCAGAAAAACGGGGCAATAAGAAACGCGAGCGGAGACCTCTGTTTTGACCATCAAGGGCAAGGCCTACATTGCCGGGATCTATGAGCACCCGACCCGGCATGCGCCGGACAAATCCACCGCCCAGCTTCACGCCGAGGTCGCCAAGGGCGCGATCGAGGATGCCGGGATCAGCAAGGACGATGTCGACGGCTATTTCTGCGCCGGCGATGCGCCCGGCGGCGCCTGGCCGATGGTCGATTATCTCGGCCTCAACACCAAGAAGCTCCGTCACGTCGATTCCACCGAGACCGGCGGCTGTTCCTATATCATCCATCTCGGCCACGCCGCCGAAGCGATCGCCGCGGGCAAGTGCTCGATCGCGCTTGTTACGCTCGCCGGCAAGCCGCGCACCGGCGCAATGCCGCCGCGCGCGGCCGGCGCCGAGGTCGATTTCGAGTCCGCCTACGGCGCGACCACGCACAATGCCTATGGCATGTGTGCCATGCGCCATATGCACGACTATGGCACCACCAGCGAGCAGCTCGCCTGGATCAAGGTCGCGGCCTCGCATCATGCGCAGTACAATCCGCATGCCATGCTCAAGGACGTCGTCACCGTCGAGGACGTGCTGAACTCGCCGATGATCTCCGATCCCCTGCATCGCATGGATTGCTGCGTCGTCTCCGACGGCGGCGGCGCGATGATCGTCACGACGCCCGAGATCGCCAAGAGCCTGAAAAAGCCGCTCGTGCGCCTGATCGGCCATGGCGAAGCCATGAAGGGTCCGCGCGGCGGCAAGGATCTCGATCTCACATACTCCGCCGGAATCTGGTCCGGCCCGCGCGCGTTCGAGGAGGCCGGCATCACGCCGAAGGACATCAAATACGCCTCGATCTACGACAGCTTCACCATCACGGTGCTGATGCAGCTCGAGGATCTCGGCTTCTGCAAGAAGGGCGAGGGCGGCAAGTTCGTCGCCGACGGCAATCTGATCTCGGGCGTCGGCAAGCTGCCGTTCAACACCGACGGCGGCGGCCTCTGCAGCAACCACCCCGTCAACCGCGGCGGCATGACCAAGATCCTCGAGGCCGTCAGGCAGCTGCGTGGCGAGGCGCATCCGAAGGTGCAGGTCAAGAATTGCGATCTCGCCATCGCCCACGGCACCGGCGGCCTTTTGGGTGTTCGCCACGCCGCCTCGACGGCCATTCTGGAGCGCGTGTGATGAGCGAAGCAAAGAAGTACCCGGCCCCGGTGACGAACCCCGAGACCGCTGCGTTCTGGGACGCGGCGAAAGAGGGCAAGTTCATGATCAAGCGCTGCACCGCCTGCGGCGAAGCGCACTACTTCCCGCGCTCGATCTGTCCGTTCTGCTATTCCGACAAGACGGTGTGGGAGGAGGCCTCGGGCGAGGGCACGATCTACACCTGGAGCCTGATGCGGAAGTCGCCGACCGGCCCGTACGCCATCGGCTATGTCACGCTGAAGGAGGGGCCGTCAGTGCAGACCAATTTCGTCGACTGCGATCTTACGACGCTGAAGATCGGCCAGAAGGTGAAGGTGGTGTTCAAGCCGACCGACGGTGCGCCATTGCCGTTCTTCACGCCGGCCTGAGCCGAAGTTGCGTAGGGTGGGTAGAGCGAAGCGAAACCCACCGCCGCAGCCATGATGGGTTTCGCTGCGCTCTGCCCATCCTACGAAATCCCCGTTCTTCAATTTGTAGGACGGTCCTCATCCTGAGGAGCTTGCGAAGCAAGCGTCTCGAAGGTTGGCCACAACAAAGAAGCGTTTCGGGCATCCTCATGGTTCGAGACGGCGCAAGAGCGCCTCCTCACCATGAGGATGAGAACCAGAGGAAACAAAATGTCCGCCAGATACGAAGAGCTCAAAGCCCTCAAGAACCTCGGCCAGAAATACGCCTACGGCGATCGCGAGGTCATGCTCTACGCCTACGGCATCGGCCTCGGCGCCGATCCCATGGACGAGAACGAGCTCGCCTTCGTCAACGAGGGCACGTTCACGCCGCGGCCGCTGAAGGTGGTGCCGACCTTTGCGTCCGTCGCCGCCTGGGGTTCGGGGCCTGGCGAGATGAATCTCAATCGCGTCATGGTGGTGGACGGCGAGCGCGACATTACCTTCCACCAGCCGCTGCCGGTGGCCGCCAACATCACCGCCGATTCCTCCGTGCTTGAGGTCTATGACAAGGGCAAGGACAAGGGCGTCGTCATCGTGCACCAGACCGTGCTGAAGAACGAGAAGGGCGAGAAGCTGGCAACGCTGGTGGCCTCGCGCTTCGCCCGCGGCGACGGCGGCTTTGGCGGGCCGAACCTGATCCAGCCCGATCCGCACAAGATTCCCTCGCGCGCGCCTGACAAGACCATCGACATCACCACGCGCCCGGATCAGGCGCTGGTCTATCGCCTCTGCGGCGACCGCAACCCGCTGCACTCCGATCCGGAGTTTGCCAAGAAGGCCGGTTTTCCGCGCCCGATCCTGCACGGCATGTGCACCTACGGCATCACCTGCCGCGGCGTGCTGCAGACCTATGCCGATTATGATGCGAGCGCCTTCCGCCAGCATGTCGCGCGGTTCTCCTCGCCGGTCTTTCCCGGCGAGACCGTGACGATGGATCTCTGGAAGGACGGCAACACGATCTCGTTCGAAGCGAAGGTGAAGTCGCGCGGGGTCACCGTGATCAAGAACGGCAAGACGGTGCTGGGTTAGGCGGGCACCGGCGTTTCACTCCCTCGCCCCGCTTGCGGGGAGAGGGTGGGGTGAGGGGGAGTCTCCCCGGGGACGGTGATAGTTGAGTTCTCGGAGGCTCCCCCTCACCCTGAAATCAAGCTGCGCTTGATTTCAGGCCTCTCCCCGCAAGCGGGGAGAGGCGAAGAAGAAACAAAAACAGGGAGGAGCCACCATGGGATTACTCGACGGCAAGGTTGCGCTGATCACCGGTGCGGGTGGGGGGCTCGGTGAGGCCTACGCAAAACTGTTCGCGCGGGAAGGGGCCTCGGTCGTCGTCAACGATCTCGGCGGCCCCCGCGACGGTTCCGGCGCTGACAAATCCATGGCCCAGCAGGTGGTCGACGCCATCAAGGCCGAGGGCGGCAAGGCGGTGGCCAACGGCGCCGACATCTCCACCATGGAGGGCGGCCAGTCGGTGTTCGACGACGCCATCAAGCACTTTGGCCGTGCGGATATTTTGGTCAACAATGCCGGCATCCTCCGCGACCAGACCTTCGCCAAAGCCTCGGAGGCCGACTGGGACAAGGTCATCAAGGTGCACCTGAAGGGTACCTTTTGTTGCACCATGCCGGTGTTTCGCTGGATGCGGGAAAATGGCGGCGGCGTCATCGTCAACACCTCCTCGACATCGGGCCTGATCGGCAATTTCGGCCAGTCCAATTACGGCGCGGCCAAGGGCGGCATTTGGGGCCTGTCCAACGTGCTGGCGATCGAGGGCCGCAAGTACAACATCCGGATCTGGACGCTGGCCCCGGGCGCCCTGACCCGCATGACCGCAGACCTGCCCCGCTATAAGGAGAACCCCGGCGCGGCGCTGGGGCCGGACGGCATCGCGCCGGCCGTGCTATACATGGTCAGCGACTTGTCGGGCGAGCAGACCGGCAAGGTGCTGGGCGTATCCGGGCCCCGCGGCGTGCGCGAAATGCGGATGATGGAAATGGAAGGCTGGAAACCGCCGCACACGGGCTGGAACGCCCGGGACATCGCCGATCATGCCAAGGAGATTTTCTTCTCCGAGGAGCAGATCAAGATGGGCGCGCGGAGGTTTTAGGCTGTTCCGTCATTCCGGGGCGTGCGAAGCACGAACCCGGAATCTCGAGATTCCGGGTTCGGCTCTTCGAGTCGCCCCGGAATGACGAACAGAGAGACAGGGAATGACGATGAAACTCACCGCCGACGCCAAGGGCACTTTCGCAATCGCGCCGACGCCGTTCCACGACGACGGCCGGATCGACGAGCGCTCGATCGATCGCCTGACCGATTTCTACGAGGAGGTCGGTTGCGACGGCGTCACGGTGCTCGGCATCCTCGGTGAAGCCCCCAAGCTCGACGCGGCCGAGGCGGAGCAGGTGGCCGTGCGCTTCATCAAGCGCGCCAAGAAGATGCAGGTGATCGTCGGTGTCTCAGCGCCGGGCTTCGCCACCATGCGCTCGCTGGCCAAGGCCTCGATGGATGCCGGTGCGGCCGGCGTGATGATCGCGCCGCCGCCGAGCCTGCGCACCGACGATCAGATCGTCGGCTATTTCAAGCAGGCGGCGGAAGCCATCGGCCCCGACGTGCCCTGGGTGCTGCAGGACTATCCGCTCACCTTGCAGGTGGTGTTCACGCCGTCCGTGATCCGCAAGATCGTCATGGACAATCCGAACTGCGTGATGCTCAAGCACGAGGACTGGCCGGGCCTGGAGAAGATCACGACGCTGCGCGGCTTCCAGAAGGACGGATCGCTCCGTCCGCTCTCGATCCTCTGCGGCAATGGCGGCACCTTCCTCGACTTCGAGATGGAGCGTGGCGCCGACGGTGCCATGACGGGCTACGCTTTCCCGGAGCTGCTGATCGACGTCGTCAACCTCTCCAAGGCAGGCAAGCGCGATGCCGCGCACGATCTGTTCGACGCGCATCTGCCGCTGATCCGCTACGAGCAGCAGCCCGGCGTCGGCCTGACCATCCGCAAATACGTGCTGCAGAAGCGCGGCATCATCGCCTCCAGCGCGCAGCGCAAGCCGGGCGCCACCATCACGGCGACGGCGAAGGCGGAGGTCGAGTACCTGCTGTCGCGCGTCGCCCGCTTCGACAAGCGCGCCAATCTCGGCCCGCAATCCAGCGCCGCGGGTTAGTTGCATGGCCGAGACATCAGCATCACGCCCGGCCTCGACGATCCTCCTGCTGCGCGACGGCGCAAAGGCCGACGGCAAGGGCCGCGGCGAAATTGAAGTCTTCATGATGGTCCGCCATCATCAGATCGAGTTCAACTCGGGCGCGCTGGTGTTTCCCGGTGGCAGCGTCGATGCCGGCGACAACGAGATCGTCGCCCGCGCCGACCTGTATTCAGGCGGCGAGGGCCTCAGCGAAGCGGACCGCGGTTTTCGGATCGCTGCGATCCGCGAGACTTTTGAGGAGAGCGGCATCCTGCTCGCGCGGTCCAAGGACGCGGGCACGCCGGTCGACGCCAAGCGTGCCGGCGAGCTTGCCGATGCGCATCGCGTCGCGCTCAACGAGCACAAGGTCAGCTTCTTGAGCATTCTCGCCGACAATGGCCTCCAGCTCGCGCTCGACACGCTCGTGCCTTACGCGCACTGGATCACGCCGGAGGGCATGCCAAAACGCTTCGACACCTGGTTCTTCCTGGCAGCCGCGCCGCCCGACCAGCTCGGTGCGCATGACGGCCGCGAGTCCACCGATTCGATCTGGATCTCGCCGCGCGAGGCGGTGGAGGGCGGCGAGAGCGGGCGCTTCAAGCTGCCGTTCCCGACCACGCGCAATCTGATCCGGCTCGCCAAGCAGGGCAGTGTGAAGGACGCGCTGGACCATGCCCGCGGCCTGTCGATCGTTACGGTGATGCCGGTCATGACCAAAACCGAAACCGGCCGCCAGCTCCGCATCCCCCGCGAAGCCGGCTATGACGGCGAGGTGTTCGAGGTGGGGGCGGTCGGCTAATATACTTCGACGCCCGACGAAGTATTGAGGGCCGCAGCCGCGCTAGGTTCCGTCCATCATGGAATGGACGGGACGCATGATGGACAACCGGCAGGACACCAACATCGCTGGCGAGCTGGCGCTGCTGGTTGCGCTCGCAACGCTCTGGGGCGGCTCCTACACATTCATCAAGCTCGGCGTCGCCACCATTCCGCCGATCACGCTGATTGCGGCGCGCACGGCCGTTGCCGGCCTGCTCCTGCTCGTCGTGATGTGGGGGCGGGGCATCAGGATGCCCACCGACGCCGCGACCTGGCAGCGCTTCGCGTTCCAGGCCGTGCTCAACAGCGTCATTCCCTGGACGCTGATCGCCTGGGGCGAGCGTCATGTCGATGCCGCGCTCGCCACCATCCTCAACTCGGCCGGGCCGATCTTCACCTTCCTGCTCACCGCAATCGTCACCCGCCACGAGGCGACGACCCCGCGGAAGCTGTTCGGCGTGGTCGCCGGCATGGCCGGCATCCTGCTGATCGTCGGCACCGATGCCTTTCATGACGTCGGCAGCGGCCTCCTCGCGGAAGCCGCCATCGTCGCCGCCACCATCTGCTACGCCTGCGCTGCGATCTTCGGCCGCAGCTTCAGGGGCCTCGATCCCATGGCGCCGGCCGCCGGCTCGCTCCTGGCCGGGGCCGCGGTCCTGATCCCGGCCTCGCTCGTGGTCGAGCAGCCCTGGACGCTGTCGCCCTCGCTCAGCTCCGTGCTGGCGTTGCTCGCACTCGCCGTGTTCTCGACCGCCGCGGCGTTTGCGATCTATTTCCGCCTGATCCAGACCCTGGGTTCGGTCGGCACCACGGCGCAGGCCTATTTGCGCGTCCCCATCGGGGTCGCCATCAGCGTCGCCTTCCTCGGCGAGACCCTGAGCCGGACCGCCTGGATCGGGCTTGCCTGCGTCGTCCTCGGCGTCGCCGCCATGACGATCCCGGCCCGGCCGCAGCCGAGCGTCAAACCGTCATAGGCGGGGGAGGGGGGCC